>JBIOJM010000102.1:0-27984 GCA_044450785.1 Isosphaerales bacterium | reverse complement strand
GGATCAGTCGCTCCCGCCGTCGTTCGATCGCGCGCAACAAAAACACGCGTCTCGAAAGCGTCACTCCAGTTCGGTCAACGCCAACTTTTCACTGGCCTTGGGCGGGGCTGATGACCGTCGAGTCCGGGTCGAGCTGCCCATTGCGGATCAATCACCACTATCGGGGAAGTCTGCCCGGATGTCCAGAGTAGGGGCGGCCCCGCCCGCCGTGGACGGCTGTGAACCGCCCAGGGCCGGAGTGCCCGCCCCAACATCGGTTTGTGCACTGATCTGATGCGACATCTCGCGAGGCGGATCAACGCGGTGAGGCGGGAGCGTCGCCGGCGGCGTTACCGTTGTTGTTGCTGCTGTTCCTGGCGTCGCTGCTGGACCTCAGGGGGCGCTGGAGCTTTTCGAACTGTTGAGCCGCTTCCGGCGACAGCGCGACGGGAGGCTGCTTGGTTCGCGGGACGGCGCCAGCCGGGGTGTTGCCCTGTGCACCGATTCCCTTGCCCGCGGGCGGATTCGACATCAACTTGACGTCGTGGTCCACTCCATAGCTGGGGTCTTGCTCTTCGTTGGCCAGCTTGACGGTTCCGGTCAACTGGTTTTCGATGGCAGAATGTTTCAACAAGTCCTGAAAAACCAGGATCATCGCTTCCTTGAGCTTGACCTCGTAGATCATCTCGTAGGTCTGCTTGCGAACCTGCTCGTTCTTCAGGTCAGCGCCCTTGGTCGCCTCGACAATCGACTCGCGGCGCAGGATGATCCAGGCCATCTCGTCAGCCTGGATGGGACCCGTAAAATCGCCGTCCTTGGGTTTGTGGCTGGGATCCCTGTCGAGGGGATCGCCGTCGACCAACTGGCGAAACGCGGCGTCGGAGATTGTCGTGGGGTAGGCGTGGCGGGTGATCGGCTCGGCAAGCAGCCCTCCCAGCGATCGACTGCCGGTGTCCATCGATACTTCCTGGGCCATCTTCTCGAAGCCGTTTGGGTTCTTGCGCAGGTCCTCCCAGATCTGGACTGCTTTTGTCTGCTTATCAACCAGGATCATCCGGCAGCGCAGCTTCTCGCCAAACTGGGCCTCGAAGGCTAACTGCAAGTCTTGTGGTGTCACCTGGACCCTGCCGGCGCACAGTTTCCGCAATGCGAGGGCCGGGTAGATGATGTCCCGGGCGTACTGCACGGGACTGATACCGCGCTCCTTGTCCAGGGTCCGCAGCCAGCCTTCGCGGCTGATGCCGAACCGCTTCGCAACGGCCTCGATCTCTTGATCGATCTCGGCCGCCGTGACCTCGAGCTTCCTGCTGCGAAGAGCCTGCTCGACCAAGGTACGGTGGATGAGCAGCTCGAGGATCTTCTTACCCTCGCGAGCCACGCACTCGTCGGCCAGTTGCTGGCGGGAGATCTTCTGTCGGTTGACGATCGCGATCGCGTCGGTGGGATTGACCGGGATCATCGTTGCCTGGAGCCCCGGAACATCGATCTCGCTCAAGTGGACCTTCGTCTTGGCTTTTGTCTTGGAGTCCGGGTCGTTGATCCGAGGCGCCGGCGGCGGGACCTGGAATCTTCCCGGGTTGTCCTGCTGGGCCCGCGCCGCAGAGGCCGCCACGATCGCTCCGACGACCAGGACGAACCCCAACAAACGCACTTTGCGACCGCGATCCTTAGCGATCATCACGTGGCGTCTCCTCAATTCCATTGTGAGTTGGCGCGATTTCCTCAAGTTCAGAGACAGACGGGCCGAGACTCTAAAGTTTCACCCCAGAACGGTCAACATCAGTTCGATTTTGGGTTTTGGATTCTCGTGACGCGAATCACGCCGCAACCGATGAGGATTCCCAAATGCCGGCCGATTGCCGTTGCCAAATCGAACATCGAACATCGAAAATCGAAAGATGATTCGAGCAATCTTGATTGCCGCCATCGGGCTCCGATTGGCGGTATGGCCCGTTCCGGCGGAGTCGGAAACCTATTCGAAGCACGTCGTCGTGGCCCAGGAGGGGCACGCGGCCGATGTCGGACGCGACGTACTGCGCCGCGGGGGCAACGCGATCGACGCGGCGATCGCGACGGCGTTTGCCCTGGCGGTCACACTTCCCGAGGCGGGGAACCTGGGCGGCGGGGGTTTCATCGTCGCCTATCTGGCCGGCCGGCGCGAGGTGGTGACGGTCGATTTCCGCGAGATGGCGCCGCGCTCGGCCGCACCGGCGATGTACCTGGGCGCCGATCTAAAGCTTCGGCCACGCTATCGCACCGGCGCCTGGGCGGCCGCGGTGCCGGGGACTGTTCGCGGCTTGGGTCTGGCCCACGCCCGTTTTGGCAAGACCCCCTGGACCGACCTGGTGCTCCCGGCCGCGCGGCTGGCGCGCGACGGATTCCCGATCTCGGCGGATCTGGCCGGCTCACTCAATCGCCAACTGGCTCCTCGCAACCGCGTGCGGGTCTCTCCCCTAGTGCGGGACGACTTTGGGAGGCTGGGTGACTTCGCCGAGTCGACCGCCGCGTTCGAGAAGCCGGATCACACTCCGTGGCGAAGCGGCGACGTCCTGGTGCAAAGCGATCTGGCCCGCACCTTGGACCGAATCGCCGCCGGCGGGCCCGATGAGCCCTACACGGGACGCACCGCCCTCTTGATCGCCGAGTACATGGCCGCGCACGACGGCTTCGTCACCCTCGAGGACCTGAAATCGTATCGGGCCCAGCTCCGCCCTCCGGTCCACACTTCGTTCCGGGGCTGCGAAGTCTTCAGCATCGGCCCCCCTTCCTCGGGCGGAATCGTGCTCTGCCAGATGCTCAACATCCTCGAACGCTACGACCTGAAGCGAGGGGGCCGCGACGCACCACAAACGCTGCACCACATCACGGAGGCCATGCGCCGCGCTTTTTTCACAAGGGCGGCCCGGCTGGGCGATGGCGATTTCGTCTCGATCCCCGTTTCCGAGCTTACATCGAAGTCCCACGCCGCCCTACTCGCTCGCTCGATCGGCGAGGAGGCCACGCCGAGCAGGCAGCTCGCTCCGTTCGAGGTTCAGACGGCCGAGGGAGATCACACGACCCATCTCTCGACCATCGACCAGGCCGGCAACGCCGTGTCCCTCACCTACACGCTCGAGGATTCCTACGGCGCCAAGTGTGTGGTGGCGGGCGCAGGTTTCTTGCTCAACAACGAGATGGGGGATTTCAACCTGATTCCGGACCGGACCGACACCACGGGCTGGATCGGAACGCCGGCTAACCTGATTGCGCCCCACAAGCGGATGCTGAGCTCTCAAACACCGACCCTGGTGCTGAAGGACGGTCGGGTGCTCGTGGTCACGGGCTCTCCGGGTGGCCGGACCATCCCCAATACGACGCTGTGGGTCCTGCTCAACCTCCTGGAATTCGGAATGGGCCCTCGGCAGGCCGTCGACGCGCCCCGTACCCACCATCAGTGGTTCCCCGACGTCCTGGTCCTCGAAGGTCGATCCTGGTCCGATGCGACTCGTAAGTCCCTCCGGGCGCGGGGGCACAAATTGAAAGAAGTGAACCACCAGGGCGATGCCAACACCATCGTCGTCGATCCACAGGGGCGGAGCCTGCACGGAATCGCTGATCACCGACGCTCGACCGCGAAATCGTCGGGTGACTGAGCGGGCCGGTTATCCCTGAGACTCTCATCCCGACTGTCCCCACCCTCGAAATGTTGATTTTCTTCAACATCACGGGGCTGCTGGGCGGCACAAATCCTGTTTTCCCCGTAGTAATACCTGGCAGACGGATTCTGTAGTGGCTGGGGGGCCGCGGAGCGTCGACGCTCGCGACTGCCGCGGCTGACTTGCCACGGAGACCGAGCTAGGATTCGAGTAGCAGGGCAATTGGTTACGTCGCAAGAGGAGTTGACCGACATGGCGACAAGTTCCCATTCCGAGAGTCCCACCATTGTGCTTCGTGTCAGCGATGGAACTTTTCACATGCATCGTTCGTTCAATGAGTTCACCCAGGCGACTCGGAGCGCCGAGGCATACGCTGGAGCAGGCTTCAGCGTCGCGATGATCTCGGCGACAGGACGGTACCTGATGGGGTTCGAACCACGTAAAAGGCGGGTAGCTGTCTGAACTTGGCCACCTGAGTCCGCGCCGTTCTTGCCGGGAATCAAGGGCCAAACTCGACCTTGATTCGAAAAAAACCGGGAAACGTGAGCCAAAATCGTGGTTTTCCACTGATATTGCTGGACGATTTGGGCATAATCTTCGAATACGAACACCAGGAGCCTCGGTTATCACCCTCAACGGGAGAGTGAAAGACCGGCTGGTTCGTATGGTTCGTACCAGGCGAAACAGAGGTATCTCACAGGAGGGCTTATCGTCCATGGCCAAGAAAGCCGCAACCAAGGCCGCCGATCCCAAGGCGGGCGCCACAACCGGCGGGACAGCGTCGACCAAACCCGCGACGAAGGGCGAGGTTTACACCAAGCTGGCCTCGAACAGTGGTCTGACCAAGAAGCAGGTCTCCACCGTCTTCGACGAGCTGACCAAAATGATCGGCAGTGAGCTCGGCAAGAAGGGGCCCGGCACTTTCGTGGTCCCCGGCCTGCTCAAACTGAAGATCGTCCGCAAGCCGGCCACCAAAGCCAAGACAGGGATCAACCCCTTCACCAAGGCACCGATGACCTACAAGGCCAAGCCGGCTCGCAACGTCGTCAAAGCGCTGCCGCTCAAGACGCTCAAGGAGATGGTCTGAGTCGTTCCTGCTGCCGACTCGGCTCCTGCTCGACGTTTTTAACGTGAGGCTCGAATCGACCCGCGCCGGCCGGCCAAGCCATTTGGTCGCGTCCGGCGCGTTTTTTCGGAGTGTGCCTCACTCTTTCAATCCTTGCGATCGATACCAGTCGACGTACCGCCCCAGTCCATCCCGGAACGGAGTTTTGGGCTGGTAACCGAGCTCGGCTGTTGCGCGGTCGATCGCGGCGAAGGTCTGGCGTACATCACCGGGCTGTTCCGGCAGCGATTGGATCACCGCCGGCTTGCCGAGCGCCTGGGCGATCGCATCGATCATGTTCCGGAGTGCGACCGGCTCGGCGTTTCCCAGGTTGTAGAGGTGGTGGCTCGTGCACCGCTCGATCGCCCGAACGACTCCGTCGACGATGTCGTCAACGTAGGTATAGTCGCGCCGGGTCGTGCCGTCGCCGAACATCGGCACGGGTTGGCCCCGGTCGATCAGATGAGTGAACCTGGCGATGGCCAGGTCCGGACGGTTCCGCGGTCCATAGGCGGTGAAGAACCGCAAACCGGTGACGGGCAGGCCGTGCACGTGATGGAACGAATGCGCCAGCAGCTCGCACGCCTTTTTGGTGGCGGCGTAGGGACTGACGGGGAGATCGACTGGGTCGGTCTCGCGAAACGGCCCAGCCGCTCGGTCGCCGTAGACACTCGAGCTCGATGCGTAGACGAACCGGGGACGGGGTTCGATCCGGCAGGCGGCCTCGAGCAAATTGACCGTGCCCAGGACGTTGACCTCGGTGTAGAGCCTGGGGTCGGCGATGCTGGGGCGAACGCCGGCTCGTGCCGCCAGATGCACGATCACCTCCGGGCGGCCCTCGTTGACCAGGGCATCCACTCGCCGCGCGTCTCGGATGTCGAGCTCGACGAGACGGCACCGCGGGTTGCGCACGGCCGCGGCCAGGTTGGATTCCTTGCTGGCGCGGTCATAGAACGGGTCGAAGTTGTCGACGACGATCAGCTCTCCCCCTTCGGCCAGAAGGCGATCCACCAGGTGCGAACCGATGAAGCCTGCTCCGCCGGTCACGATGGTTTTCATCGGCGATCATTCCACCGTCAATTCCCAGTGGAAGGCGGCTGTTTTCCCGTCGATCACCAGGGAAACTCCCTGGCCGCCCTTGAGGGTGTCGACCGTCACCGGACGGATCCGCTGGCCCTCGTTGTCGAGGACGTGAGCCTGCACCGAACCCTTGCGCCGCCAGACGACCCTGGCGGTGACCGGCTCCTGGAGGAAGGGCGGCCGTCCCGGGTCGGCGACCTCGCGTTTCCAGGCGTCGACCCAGCGAAAGCCGGTGGGCTCGACGCGCGCGATCGCCGAGACGAGCAACCGTTTGGTCGTGGCGATCGGCTCGTCGGAGAGCGAGGTGGCGACCAGGACCGCGAACGGGTTGTTCGTCGAGAAATCGAGGTTGGCGCACGACGCGGTTGACCCGCCGATCCAGCCGGCGACTCCCTGGGTGTAGGGTGTGTCGACGACCAGCCGGCCGCGGACGGGGTCCCAGCCGGAGACGGATCGGCGGCGTCCCTTCGCGGCCGCGTTGTGGTCCGGCCCGGTCTGACGGCCTCGGAAGAAAAGCGAGGCCACATGCGGCCAGAGGGCGTAGATGTGGGGGCTGCCGTTCGAGACCTCGGCAATCTGGAAGATGTCTTCTCCACCGATGGTGCCGGCTGGTCCCTCGCCCCAGGTCTGGGGGTAAAAAAAGATCCCCCGGCGCACCACGGCGTCCCAGTCGCCGGCCATGGCGGTATAAACCCCCAGGAGCTGGTCGGCTGCCTCGTGGGGAAAAGACCAGGCCCCGAGGGTCTGGTCGCACCACTGGCCGAGGACGTAGGGGCGGTCGGGGCGGCGTTTATGAGCGGCGATGGCCGCCAGGCTTTCCTCGGGCGGGCTCCAGAGGAGCGAGTGTCGCTCGGGAGCGACCCAGGTGTGCGGGGCCCAGAAGATCCGGTCGTCGATCAGGTCCAGCACCGGTCCGGCTTGAGCCGCGCAGAATTCGGGCTCGCGCCGCCAGTGCGAGACCCCGGCGATCGGAACGCGCACGTGGTCTTTCCGAAGCGCCTTGGCCATCTGCTCGGAGTGGTCCAGCTCGAGCGACTCCCAGAACCGGCGACCCGAGCCTCCGCTGCTCTTCGCGGCCAGAGCATGCAATGCCTCGGCATAGGGCGCCGGCAACGCGTTCGGATTGTCGATCAGGTTGAAGAGCGAAGTTTCGCCGGACAGCGTGACCCAGGCGAGCGCTGGATCATCCCGCAGGGCCAGCTCCGTTTCCGGGTTGACGCGGCCAAGGAGGGCCCGGGCCGACGCGAGCTCCAGCTTGCCGATCAACGGATCGAATAGAGACGCGGGCCCGCCGCCCGCAGGGAGCGAGCCGGGGAGAGTCACTCCATCCTCGATTCGGAATCGCCGTTTGCTCTGAAGCTCGAGTGCCACGTAGATGCCCCGCTTCTTGAGCGCCGCGACGAGATGGTCAAGCCGGGCCAGCGCGACGGGGTCGAACTCCTTGGTGTCGTCGCGCGAATCGTCGAAGAGGCTGCGATCCGGTCCAAACGGGGTGTCGAGCTCGCCCAGGCGAACCAGGTTGATACCCGAGCGTACGAGGCGGTCGGCGAGCTGGTCGGCTCGCTCCGGCTCGAGGAGGAACGCCGTGGGAGGAATCAGGCAGACCCCAAAGAAGCGGGCACGGTCTTCGTGGCTGAAGGCCAGGTGGCTGTGCGAGACGGACACGAACCCCCGCAAGCCCGCCGGCGCGGGCACGAGGAACGAGACGTCGAGCGCGCTGCCAGCAATGATCGACGGCGACGGAGGGACGGGAAGCCACTCGTCAGTCTCGTCCGCGACCTGGAAGGGGGCCCACGAGCCGGCGTCCGGGTTGGGCAAGGCCGTGGCGCGCACGTCGTCCAAGCGGATCGAGCCGATGGAATCCATCTTCTCGAACTGAATGACCGCGCGCACCGCGCCGCGCGGAACGTCGACATGGCACTCGTAGACCCGCCAGGGGCTGCTGTCCGACCACGAGAAGAGGTGTTCCCCTGCTAGATGGTCCGCCAACGGCGTGCCCATGTCGTTGAGGAAGAAGAGCTTCGCGATCGCGCCCCCCGCGCCGCGGAGACCCGAAATACGGGCGGCCACCGATACGTCGAGCCCCTCGAACGGCCCGACGTCGATGGCCAGACCCGTGAGCAGCCGCGACTTCGCGCGTGAGAGCTCGACGGCCGAGGAGGAGTTAAAACCTGGGAACACGCGCCTGACGTCTCTTTCGGTGATCCAGGACGAGGGGGCGGGGTCTCCCAGCTCGAAATCTCCGTTGACGACCAGGTTCGTGCTGTGCGCGTCTCCGACGGGAACGAGCTCAACAGTCAATCCGTCGATGTCCAGAACTCCCGTGGCACCGGCCAGCCCGACGGACGTGATCGCGTCCTTGGTGCCGGGCGGGACGGCGATGCGCTTGACCACCCGGGTCCACTCATCGCGGACGGAGTGGGTCCAGGGGCCGAGCACTCCACGGGTGAGATGGCGCAGCTCGTCGCCCAGAAAGTCGATGGCCATGCCGGGCTCAGCCGCGTCGCGCTCGCCGGCCTGGATCTTGCTCTGCCGAATCCAGAGGCCAAGGACGATCGCACCGGTCTTGCGGCCGTCGATGCCGAAGGCGCGGGAGAGCCGCGCGGGCCTGCCGGGCAAAGTGCACTCGAGCCGGACGAAGTGCGGGCCCACCGCACCTCCCTCGGTCATGATCTTCGCGTCGCGGGCGTTGTACCAACCGTCCGGAACTCCGTCCTTGTTGGCGTCGACCTCCATGTTGTCGAGCGCCGGCGGGCCGGAGCGCTCGATCAACTCTTCCTGCGCGGAACACGCTCGGAGCCCGATGCCGCACGTTCCCGCCAGCACGAAGAAGGCCCCTGCGACCGCCGCTCCACGATGAGCCAACCTGCTCACGACGACTCCTTGGCGCTTGCCTCATTCTCAGTGTTCAGTGTTCGGTGTTCAGTGTTCAGTGTTCAGCAAGAAAGTAGGCAGTAGGCAGTAGGCAGTAGACAGTAGACACTGGAGACGGTTCGGAGCGTATTGACCAGCCACTGGCATCTATTCAAGATGACATTCGCTCCCCTTTATTGCCTTTCCTTGTCTTACTGAACACCGAACACCGAACACTGAACACTCTTTGTTAAGTGAGCAATCGTCTCGTCCGCGCGATCATTTGTCAGGTCGATCTGCCTTCGGTGAAGAATCCTTGGCACCCGCAGGCGCGCGCTTGCCGCCGGCCGCCTCCTCGAGGGCGCGGCCGGTCATCGGTACGAACAAGGTCGGCTTGAGCTCGCGGTCGATCCGCTTGCCGTCGCGCTTCACGACCAGGTGCACGATTTGATTGAACCGATCTCCCAGAGGGATCACCATCCGGCCGCCTTCCTTGAGCTGGTCGAAGAGCGGCTGGGGGATCTTCTGCGGCGCGCACGTGACGATGATCGCGTCAAACGGAGCGGCATCCGGCCAACCCTCGTAGCCGTCACCGACGCGAGTGTGAATATTGCTATACCCCAGCTCCTTGTGGACCGCGGCAGCGCTCTTGGAGAGGGGCGCGTGGATCTCGACCGAGTACACGTCCTTCACCAGCCGCGAGAGGATCGCCGACTGGTAGCCCGAGCCGGTGCCGACCTCGTAGACGCGATCGGTCGGCCTGGGGTCGAGTACCTCGGTCATGAAGGCGACGTCGTAAGGCGGAGTGATCGTCTGTCCTTCACCGATCGGGATCGACTCGTCGTCATAAGCTTGGCGCTGCGTCCCTCGAGGCAGGAAGCGGTGGCGGGGCACGGTCCGGAAGGCTTCCAGCACGCGCGGGCTCTTGATGCCTCGCTCGACCAGGTGGCGCTGGACCATTCGGTTCCGCGGCCGCGCGGTCGGATCGTCGCCTTGAGTCGTTTCCTTGCGCTTGCGCGCGCCGGGATCTCTGTCCTGATCCTGCGCCCGCGATCCGGCAACCAGGATCAAGCTGGTTGCGAAGGCCAGGCTCGCACCCAACCGGACCAGCAATGGCGTCGTCATGGCGGAACCCCTCGTATCAATGAGACTCGCGGCCCTGAAGGCTCTACACGGGCGGAGCATTCGACTTCCATCATACTACGAACCAACTTGGGATCACCGGCGGCTAGCGCCCTGCCGCTCACAGGGCGGAGCGCCCTGCCGCTCACAGGGCGGAGGGATCACCGGCGGCTAGCGCCCTGCCGCTCTTCCATCATACTACGAACCAACCTGCGAGTGCGCGGGACAGTCCAAAAAATGAAATTCGCTTGGTCGCCGGCGAAAACCCCGTTATAATTCTCGTACAGGCAGCGTGGGACCGGAGACTCAACTCATTGTTTCCCAACGGCCTGGAGAAAAATGGCAGATGATGGCTCCCTCGCGGTACGTGGTTTTCCTTTGGGTCCTGGCTGGGGCCGCTCCGTCCGGTCCCGCGCCCGAGGCGGTGACGCTACGGGGGAAGGTGATGTTCTTGGCCGCCGCGCTCGAGTCGCGTGGTCTTGGCCTCACGGCCGACCCCGAGCCGATCGCCGGGCAGGTCGTCCTGCTGGCCGAGGATGGAACGATCACGCCGCTTCTATCCGACCAAGCGAGCCGCGCGCTGTTCCTGGACCAGCGGTTGCGGGATTGTCCCGCCGAGATCGAGGGAAGGCGATTCGCGAACGTCCCCTATCTCCAGGTCGTCGCTTTCAAGGTCGAGCGGGGCGGGCGGCTGCAAACTCCCGAGTATTTTTGCGATGTTTGTGCGATCAGCGTTCGTTACCCACAGATTTGCCCTTGCTGTCAAGGTCCAATGGAGCTACGCATGAAGCCCGATCATCGCTGATCGGGTGCGGCCGGACATCGGTGAAGGAGGCCGTCAGGTCCGGCACTTTGTCGTCCTGGGATGGCTATTCGACCTCTCTGGTCCTGCTCTTCTTCACGGCGGTGAACAGCACCGCCAAGGGGATTCCTCAGCATGTCGCCCGCCGGAGGCGCCAATCTCTTGCTCGGTCTGGTGGCGATCGTGGCCGTGACCTCGGCTCTCGGGGGGATGGCGTGCCTCTTCTGGGTCACTCGCGACCGCCGGCAAGTCGCTCCATACACCCCGCCGGTGACCATCTTCAAACCTCTCAAGGGGCTTGATGAGGAGCTCGAGCCGAACCTGCGCAGCTTTTTCCTGCTCGAGTACCCGTGTTTCCAGCTCTTGTTCGGCGTGGCCGACGCGGACGACCCTGCAATCGAGGTGGTCCAGAAGCTGCTGCGCGAGTTTCCCGACCAGGATGTCCAGCTCGTCGTCGGCTGTCCGGTCTTTGGTCTGAATCCCAAGGTCGAGAACCTGGCGGCGATGGACCGGCACCGCAGGCACGACGTGATCCTGATCAGCGATTCCAATGTGCGGGTCCGACCGTCGTACCTGCGCGAGACCGTCTGCTATCTGGCGGAGCCGGGAGTCGGGCTGGTCAGCAACCTTTTCGCCGGTGTGGGTGAAGTGCACCCCAGCGCCGTCATGGAAAACCTGCAGTTGAACGGATTCATCGCGGCGGGCGTGGCGGCCGCCGTGATGGTCCGCGCGACGTGCGTGGTGGGCAAGTCCATGGTCATGCCGGTGCGCGCCCTCGAGGCGATCGGCGGCTTTGCCGCCGTTCGAAACGTGCTGGCCGAGGATCAGGTCATCGCAATTCGCGTCCGCCAGGCCGGCTACTCGATCCGGTTGAGCCATCACGTGATCGAGAACGTCAACAGCCGCCGGAGCCTCAGGTGGTTCTTGAACCGCCAATCACGCTGGTACAAGATTCGCCGTCAGCTCGCGCTGCCCGTGTTTCTCGTGGAGCCGGCCGCCAATCTGGCGACGGTGGGGCTGGTCTGGGCGTTCTCGGGCGATTCGGGCATCGCTTGGGGGGGGTTGCTCTTTCTGGTCAGCCTGGGCATGGTACGTGATGCCATCCAGACCCGCCGGCTGCGCGGGTCGTTCCCCAAGCTGCGGCATCTCCTCTTCAGTCCAATCAAGGACATCTTGTTGTTGCCGGTCTGGTTTGACGCGGTCGTGAGCCGGCGCGTCCTCTGGCGAGGCCATCGCTTCCTGATGGGCCGGATGACTCGCCTTCGTCTGGCCCCCGTTCCCCGACGTGTCCGGCGGCGGATGCGACGCGTGCGAAAACTCCGGGCGCAGGACCCAGACAGAGACGTTCGGTCGGCAGGCTGATCAAAGCCGCGTCCCGTCGCGATCTGATCCGGCCTGGGCGAAATCCCACTTGAATCTTGAGTCTCGGAATCGAATGATGAATTCCGGCAAGTGAACGGCATGGTGCTCGATCGCAGGCCTCTGGAATGAACGAGGTCGCTTGATGGAAGAAAAACCCGGTGCATCGGAATCCGATGCTTGTGATCCCGACCCTTCTCCCGATCCGTCACGTGCTCCAGACGGTCTGTTGTGCTCCGCCCGCATCACATCCTTCGCTCTGCGCCACAACCGCGGTTTCAAGAAATCTTCCTCTCCGGCTTCATTTGCCGTCCGGCTGATTGTTCCTCTTGTCCTCTTCGGGGCGCTCGACCTTCCCATCGCGCGGGCAGACGCGCTGGCGCGAGTTCGCAGCGCGGGACGGCTGCTCTACGGCAGCGACATGGAGGGAGGTGGGCCGTACGCGTACCCCGATCCCCGGTCGCCGCGCGACGTGACCGGCTTCGAAGTCGAATTGATGGCCCGGCTCGCCAAAGACCTGGGGGTGGCTCCCGTGTTCTCCCAGGGCCAGTGGGACAAGCTGCTGCAAGTCCTCGGCTCGGGCCGGATCGACCTGGTGATCAACGGGTACGAATGGACCGAGCCGCGTGCCCGCGACTTCCTGGCGACCCGCCCGTATTATATCTACCAGTTGCAACTGATGGTGCGGCGCGGCAGCCCGATCCGGGCCTGGGGGGACTTGAAGCGGCCCAAGCCGGGCGGCGGCCGCTGGACAGTCGGCGTGCTGGTCGGCTCGGCGGCGGACAATTTCGGCGCCGAGCAAGGTGGGCCGTACGTCGATGTCATCCGGTTCGACGGCGCCACCGACGCCATGACTGCCGTCGGGAACGGCCAGTACGATGCCACCCTCCAGGACCTGCCGGCGGCCTATTTCTATCGAGACCGATTCCCGAACCTGGAGCTGGCCGGCCCGGCCGAGTCGCACGGTTATTATGTGATCTACGTCCGCAAACAGGACAAGACACTCCGCGACGCGCTCGATCAAGGCCTGGCGCGGCTGATCGACTCGGGCGAACTCCGTCGTCTCTATGACAAGTACGGGATCTGGACAGAGGCCCAGGCGGAGTTGTCGGCATTCAACGGCCCGCTCGAGCGACTGACCGGTGCCCAGACCGCCGGCGGTTGGGTGCTGCTCCGCCAGTACCAGTCTCGGCTACTCGACGCGGCCCTCGTGACCATGGCACTTTCGCTCGCCTCGATGCCCCTTGCCATGGCGGTCGGGCTCCTGATCGCGGTCGGCCGACTTTACGGGCCCAGGATTCTGCGAACGACCCTCGCCGGATATGTCGAGCTGATCCGCGGCACCCCGCTGATGCTCCAGCTTTTCGTGCTCTTCTACTTGCTCAAGCTCCCTCCCTGGGTCGCCGGCATCGCCGGGCTCGCGATCAACTATTCCGCGTACGAGGCGGAAATCTACCGCGCCGGCCTGCAGGCCATTCCTCGGGGTCAGATGGAGGCCGCTCTCGCCCTCGGCATGTCGCGGGTGATGGCACTGCGGCGCGTGATCATCCCCCAGGCGGTCCGGATCGTGATTCCGCCGGTGACCAACGACTTCATCGCGCTCTTCAAGGACACATCAGTCTGTTCCGTCATCACCCTGGTCGAGCTGACCAAGCAATACTCGATCCTGGCCAACAGCGCGGGCGGGGCCATCGAATTCGCCGTGGCCGTGGCCGCCCTTTACATGATGATGAGTGTCCCGTTGTCTTGGCTTTCCCGCTGGTCGGAGCGGCGTCTGGGCTCAGTCGGAGTGAAAGGGGGGGCATTGACGTGATCGAAGTCACCGGGCTGATCAAGTGGCATGGGGCGATCGAGGTGTTACGGGGTGTGAGCCTGGCCGTCGCGCGGGGCGAGGTTGCCGCGATCATCGGCCCTTCCGGGAGCGGCAAGAGTACGTTCCTCCGCTGCCTGAATGGGCTGGAATCATTCCAATCCGGCTGCGTGACGATCGATGGGCTTCGAATCGACGCTCTCGCACCGTCGGCCGATCGGATGAAGATTCACCGCCAGATCTGCCTCCGCGTGGGGATGGTGTTTCAGAGCTTCAACCTCTTTCCGCACCGGACCGCGCTCCAGAACGTGATGGAGGGACCGATCTACGTTTTGGGGCTGAGCCCCGCGATGGCCGAAGAGCGCGCGCGCCGGCTGCTCGACCGGGTCGGGATGTCGGACCGCTTGAGTGCGATGCCGGGCCAGCTCTCCGGGGGTCAACAGCAGCGGGTCGCGATCGCCCGTGCCCTCGCGATGGAGCCCCAGGCGATCCTCTTCGACGAGCCGACCAGCGCGCTCGACCCGCGGATGACCGCCGAGGTGCTTGCAGTGATGAGCGACCTGGTCGGCGATGGCCTGACCATGATCGTGGTGACGCATGCCATGCAGTTCGCCCGGCGGGTTGCCCACACGGTGCACGTCTTCGGTGAGGGCCGGGTCATCGAGTCCGGGCCTCCCGGCCAGATCTTCGACAATCCCCACCAGGAAGCCACCCGGAACCTCCTCGCCGCGGTGCAGGCGGCGTAAGCATGAAATCGGTGTCGCACCCTCGCCTGGCTCGAATCGTATGGTTACCTCGCCTAGCTCAGGAGTCCGCCAGGTTCTCCTCAATCCATGCGTCCAGCTCGCGGTCCACCTCCTCACCCCGCCCGGCGCCGCGCCGCGCGGCACGCGAACGTCTAGCTTCGCCCTTCTCGTAAGCGCGGTACGAGCTGCAGCTGAAGCGTGCGTCACAGTTTCGACAGTGGATCTGCGCAAACGTCGGCTCCGACTCGGCCCGGGTACTCGGGAGACCTCCGTGGTCCTTTCGTCGCCGGGTTCCGCGGGGCTGACTGAGCTCCTCGGGTGGCGGCGGCGCGAACTTACCCTCCTCGATGTCATCCACGCAGCGGCCAAAGTCGGCTACGGTGTGCTCCACGTCCTTCTCGTCGAACGGTAGGTCGACCACGGGCTGCCAAGCATCCATCGCTTCGCGGATAATGGTCGGGTCGCCGCTTCGTAGCGCCTCGCGCAGCTCCAGTGGTAGTCGCGTGGCGATGATGGCGGTCCCGTTGAGGCTTTGGCCACGAAGTTTCTTCCAGATGTAGGCGTAGACGTTGAGCTGGTCTTCGTAGAGGTCGCGCTCAGCACGCACCTCGCGCTCTTCATGCGTCTTGAGGTCGTACATCCGCACCTCGTTGCCGTCGCGGACGATATCGACGACCCCTTCGATCACGAACTGCCGCCCCTTCGGCGTGACCTGCCCCGGGAGCGCGAGCTTGACTTCCGTATCCGTCACCGAGTTAGCGATCGCCCGTAGCTTTCGCCAGTAGAGCAGGGCCTGCTCGAGCGCCTGCTGCTTGGCACCTTCCGCGAGGACATGGCCCCCCTCCTGGCGAAGCAGGTCATAGTTGCGGCGGAAGAACTCTCGGATACGTTCCTCGACATCGTTGTCCGTAATGGCGCCGCTCGACGGCTTCTGGCTTCTGCGGCTCATCAGACACCCCTCCCCGCCTCGGTCTGCGCGCGGAGCCACTCGTGGAGATCCTCGACGGTCCGGTGGACGAGGCTACCGAAGAACATTGTCTGCGCCCGTGCGGGCACGAAGTTGTACCGGCGATAGATCATGTAGCGCCGTGGGCACGTGCGGTACGCTAAGTAATCGCCGGTGTAGGAGTACCCCTTGGGCAATTCCTCCTCGTGCTTCGGCACCGCCGCCGGCACCTCGTCGAGGTCGAGTTCTTCGATCCGGGGGAATTTGTCGTCGAGCAGAGTCTGGAATGGCTCGTTGATGTGCTGGCCCCGTCCCCGGTAATGGCAGAGCACGAGGAGATTCTGCGCGCGAGAGAGCGCGACGTAAAACATGCGAGCGACATCGAACGTCGCGATGCGGTCGAGCGGCTCTCCGTACCCGCGTGCGAGCAGCGGCCGCACGATTTCCTCCACCTTCTGCACGGATTCCTGCTTGCGCGGTTGCCGAGCACCACGACAGGGAACTCCAACCCCTTCGCCTGGTGCACTGTCAGGAACGGAATCCGTCCTTTCGGGAACGGATCTTCCGTATCCTCGTACTCGGACTCCTCGCGCCGCCATAGGGCATAGAGGAACGAGTTAAAGAAGGTGCGGACGAATCTCCCTTCGTCGAGGAAACGCGCCGACAGCACCGCCCCATGCCGGGCTTGAAATCTCGCGAGGTATTGCGAGACAAGTGCGAGATTGCAGACAGGCCCCTCATCAACGTCGTCGCCACCCTTCTCGGCAAGGTCGAATGAGTCTCGGAAGTGGTCGAACCCCATCAGTTCGTAGAAGACGTCAAGTACGCCCCAGTCGAGAGTTGTGACGCGGTTAACGACGTAGCCCACCGTCAGCGGCCTGCCCGTCCGCCGGCGCGATTCGATGAGCCGCCGCAACCCACGGCGGAGGTAGCGTGTGGCGCGCGGCGAGAGCTTACGGACTGCAACGATGCGTGCGACCAGCGCTCGCGAGAGCGCCTTCTCAAGGTTCGCTTCGCCGATGGCGGCGACAAGCAAATCGCGGTCGGCGATAGCGCGGTCGATCTGATCCCGCCGCGACTTCACAAACGCTGCAAGCGCCCGATCTGATCGAACCACCGCCTTTCCTCGACGGTGGGTGCGGTCAATCCACTCGAAAAACGGCTGCATGCCTGGACTCGACGCCCCGCCCGCCGGGCTGCCAAAGAGCACCAAGAATACGCCGAACAGGTCCTGTGCCTCGGACACATCGAGGAACTTCCCGGCGCGGGGCGCGTAGACTTTCAGATCCTCATGTTCCAGCGCGGCGATCATCCGCTGGACCTGCGCGCTCTTGAGGCTCGGGTACAGAAATGCGACTTCGTTGGGGTCGGTCACCTTGTCCTCGTGGAGGAGCCGACGCACCAGGCTGGCCACTTCAGCGCACACGTGATCCGGATGCCCAGGCGCGCTCGCCACGACCGCCGCGCCCGCATCCTTGCTGTCGGCCACGATCTCCTTGTTCTCAACCCGGTAGGCCCCTTTCCGACCAGGCCCTCTCTTCCAGTCGATCTGCTGGATAAACGCCGAGTAGAAATCGACGATGGCCCGCCGTGATCGGTAGTTCGTACCGAGGTTGATCGTCCTCGGGACGAGTCCGAGCTTCTCACGACAGCGCTCCTCGAAATCAACCAGGTTTTCGACGGTGGAGCCACGGAACCTGTACAGGGCCTGATCGTCGTCGCCAACGACGCAGAGATTGCGGTGGCCAGTCGCGAGGTGAAAGAAGAGCGCCTCCTGCACATAGTTCGTGTCCTGGTACTCGTCCACGATCACATGACGGAGGACGTTGCGGGACTGATCGATCGCGCGACAGTGGTTGAGGGCAGCCTGTTGCAGCAACGATAGGTCGGTCAGCTCCAGTTCACGGTACGCGCCGTACATGCGCAGGAGCCCCTTGAGCACGGAGTCCCGTGTACTTCGCGCTGCCCGCTCGTGGTCGAGACACTCTTCGCTGAAGCGATTGAACAGCGAGATGGTTGCCGCGACGGCGCCATGCCGAGACACGCTGCGCCGCCCGGTCAGGTACTGGTTGATCGTCGCGTTTCCGGCGCGCTGAAACCCGCCCGCCTGGAGGAGGTCGTTCCACTTGTCGAGTAGGAAGAAGTACTGGTCGAGCTCGTCGACGAGGCCGAAGTCGCCCGGCCGCATCCGGCCTGGCGAGAAGCGTCGGTCCGATAGGATGCGGCGGCAGATCGAGTGCACGGTTCCGACCGGCATCCGCGAGAGGTCGTAGGGGTGACCGGTCAGGCGCGAGGCCTGCGAGAGAAGGACTGTGAGGCCCTGCCGCAGCTGGAGCGCGGCCTTCTCCGTGAACGTGCCCAGGAAGATCTCGTCTGCCGGCACGGCGTGGAAGACGATTAGGTTCAGCGTCCGCCACAGAAGCACGCGCGTCTTGCCTGAGCCGGGGCCTGCGGTGAGGAACAACGGCCCGTCAGTGTGCAGAATGGCGTCGCGTTGCTGACGGTTGGGGCGGAAGCCGGCGCGCGCCCAAAGCGTCTGGATCCGAACTGCCATACCAGGCCCTCCGGTCCCTATGAGGGTAATGTCTGAAGGCTTCCAGGGCTCAGACCTGTTTTAAGTCTAGTGATTCCCCGTCATCCCGCCTATTCAAGGCTCGTAAAACCGCCTTGGGATCACCCAGGGAACCATGCCTTCAGAGTCGCCTTCAACTTCAGGAAGGCTGGATCGCGGCAACGATCGAGACCCACACTCCTTGCGAGCTGGAGAAAGACCGCTGAGGAAGGCGGCTTCCTGATCTTTCGGAGCGCACTCTCCATTGCCTCTTTGGGCCGTGAAGGCTTCGGCTCTGTTGCCTCCAGATATCCCTCGCCGACTAACCAATTCCGCATCTCCGATTGATCATTGAATCCCAATTCTCTTGCGACGTGCGGTGAATCACTCCAAACCCAGATTTCCAGCTCGGGATCGAGAACGATCGCCCTCGCCCGTCCATTCCAGCCATTCTTACGCAGAAGAGTCTCGACGCTCTTCTCGAGAAGCTCACGAGCCTCGTTGTCCCGACCGCAACCTTCTCGATCGAACAGGATCAATCCGTGTGTGTAATCCAGGGTGAACGAGCGGAGGAATTCGTGGCCTTGCAGTAGGCAACCGGAGTCTCTTCCCGGGTGCACGAAAATCTTCGGATCCAGTCGTCGGATCTTGAGCGAGAAATGACGAGTCAGGATTCCCCGGATCGCGGATTCCATATTCTTATCAGGCACCAGAACGACGAGATCGTTCATCAAATCACCAGTGGTTACCCAAGGACGCCCGCGGCGAATAGCACTCCAAGATTGGTCTCCCCACGCCATTCGCGTAAGGAAGGATGCTCGCTCCCCAGGATGATGTCCGTCGCTCCGTCGTCGGATTTGGCGAAACAGAGGACTGTTTTGGGATCGGCAATGCTCAGGATGACCGGGGAATGGGTCGCGAGCAGAATCTGGGCGTCGTCGACCGACGAGAGTGACTGAAACATCGTTTCCACAGCGCGCGGGTGGATGCCGTTCTCCGGTTCCTCGATGAGATAGATCCCTCCAAAATCCTGTAGGTAAGCCGGCAGAGTCAGCGCCAGTAGCCGTAGCGTACCGTCGGAGACCATCCAGGAAGGAATCTCGATTCCACTTCGGTAGCGGACCATGAGATACCGGTGACGGTCGTCAGCCCGTTCAACGGTCCGGATGTCCTCGATGTCCGGCAAAGCGGTCCGGAGATGTTCGATCCAATCATGGAAGCGATCAGGTAATCCTTGTTGGGTCGTCCTGCTCGACAAGATTAGCGTTGACGAGTGAGTGGTTTTAGGGAACCGATCAGGCGATCTCTGCCGGAGCGACTCAATCATCCAAGGGAGGTTGGATCCGTCAGTCTTGAACACACCGTGAATTCGTTGTGGGGGGCTGGCCTTTCGTATCAGAAGGCTGTTCAAGACGAAGGGCCGAACACTGTCGGAAAGCAAGTCCTTGAGCCAGTTCGACACCGGGAACATCGTTTCATCGGCGGGAAGGTTGGCGAGCGCCGATTTTCGAGGTCCGAGCCTGAAGGCGGGAATTCTCTTTGATTCCGCAGCCCATTCGGAATAGTAATGGTCCTTACCGGCAGGGTCCTTGTGGATGACGAGCTTGTTGTGTGTGCTTCGCTGGGATGACTTGGTCAGGATCGACATTGGAGGCACCTCGGGATCGGGGAAAGAGTCTTTGAAACCATTGCGGCTCGGGGGCATGGAGCCCACCTTCAGGACGACTTTTTCCGCGAGAATCGACACATCCCCGGCAGGGGAATCGAGGCCAATCCTGACTTCGTAGCGAATCCTTTTGTATCGCCTCTCCCCGAGGGCGGGATGCTTATTCTCAGGTACCGCCGCCTCGATGGCCAATTCGAACCGATCACCGTACCGTCCCCAGACCAGGTCCTGGAAGTTGTGAGTTCGATCACCGACGGCCTCCTCAGGTCCGTCCAAAACCATCCTCCCCAAGAACGCGACAACGTCAAGAAACGTCGTTTTGCCGCTGGCGTTCGGCCCGACGAGCACGTGAAATGGGCCGAGATCCTGCCGGATGTATCTCAAACAGCGATAGTTCAGAGCCTCGATTCGAGTAATCATGATACATCACTTTGTTCTATTGCCTTGCACTCGATCCCGCGGCCACGGCCAGCGCCAGCCAGCCGATCAGCATGACGACCCCGCCGATCGGAGTGATGGCGCCCAGCCGTTTGATTCCAGTCACGGCCAGGATGTACAGGCTTCCGGAAAAGACGAGTGAGCCCAGCAGGAGCGACCAGCCGGCGGCCTGGAGTGCGGTGCTGCCGCGGCCGGTCTCTGCCATGACCCCAACGGCCAGCAGTGCCAAGGCACAGTACATGTGATACTGCGCTCCGGTGTGGAAACTGGCCTCCAGCCGCTCGGCCGTGAAGCCGCCCGGCTGCTCGCCGAGCATCAAGAACCGCTCCTTGAGCCCATGCGCGCCGAAGGCGCCCATGGATATGGCGAGGAAACCCCAGATCGCGCCCGCCCGCAACCAAAATCCTGGATTCATGGCTTCGTCTTTCGTCACGAAAACATCCAGCCTCTGACGGACGAGGCCGGCCTTTGAACGATCGTCAGGTCACGACACCGGAAAGGATCGTCGAGCGGACGTGCGGCAGCACGATTGCACGGGCCTCGGCAGCCAGGAAGAGCGAGCCGGTCACGCAGATCAAGGAATCGGACCCCGCCAACCGATACGCCAGGTCGAGCGCCTCGGCCGGGTCCGCCGCGGTTCGCGCGGAGTGTCCCGTCAGCTCGAAAACCGCGGCGACGATCGCCTCGGGAGGGACCGATCGAGGGTTTTCGATGTAGCGTGTGGCGATCACGGTGTCGAAACAAGGGATGAGTGCCTGGAGCTGGCCGTTCAAGTCCTTCTCGCGAGAGGTACCGAAGATCAAGGTGCGCCGCGCCGGTGGAAAGCAAGTATGGAGGGTCTCCGCCAGCGCGGCGGCCGAGGCGGCGTTATGCGCGCCGTCGATCACGAGCCAGGGATCCTGGCCGAGGACCTCGACCCGGGCCGGCAATCGGAGCGCGGCGAACCCACGGACCACGTCATCCCGGGTGACCGCCAGGCTCGGGTGAGCTTCGGCCAGCAGATCAAGCCCCGCGAGGGCGACCGCCGCGTTGTGCGCCTGGTGCGGACCGAGCAACGGCAGGCTCAATCTTCCCCAGTCGGTCCGCCAGGTCCGCGCTCTTACGAATCCCGTCGTTGGGCGCGTCAAGGGGGGCTCGGGCGCGATGGCGTCGTACCAGAAATCCACGCCCGCCTCGAACAATCGGCACCGGCGCCGGTCCGCCACGCGGCGAATGGCCTGACACGCTTCGGCGTCGCGCACTCCGCTGACCGCGGGCCGCCCGCGCTTCAGGATCCCGGCTTTCTCGGTCGCGATCGATGCGAGCGTGTAGCCCAGTTGACGGGTGTGGTCGAACGAAATGCTGGTGATGATCGACAGGACCGGATGAACCACGTTCGTCGAGTCGAGCCGGCCTCCCATGCCGACCTCGAGCACGACCGCCCCGACATGGCGCCGCGCGAAGTACAAGAGGGCCATCGCGGTCGTGATCTCGAAAAATGTCGAACCGAGCTGACCAAGCCGCGAATCGTCCTGTTCGAGCTGATCGATGGCCTCTCGCACCTCATCCACCAGCTCGACCAGCTCGGATGGAGAGGCCGAATTCCCGTCGATGTTGAACCGTTCCTCGAGGCGGTGCAGGTGGGGCGAGCAATACAGGCCGGTACGGACGCCGGAGGCGGTCAGGGCCGCGGCCAGCATCGCCGCCGTCGATCCCTTTCCCTTGGTCCCCGCCACGTGGATGATCCGTAGATCGAGGTGAGGATCGCCCATCCTTCTGAGCAGGCGCCTCATCCGGCTCAGCCGAAGCTCGCTCCCAGCCCCGGGCATCCCCAGCCACTCATAGTTCAGCCGGCCGTACAGGTAGTCGAGTCGCTCTTGGTAGTCGTGTCGCATGGCGGATCGGTCGAGCTCGGCTCGTGGCGGGTCGAAACCAGTGATCAATGACAACGCCCGTTCATGGGCAGTTCGGTGTCGGGCGCATCAACCGCTCGATCCTTTCGCGGAGGTCGACCTCCGACAGGTCCTTGGTCCAGTAGTCATCGACGCCCTTGGCAAAGCCCTCCAGGTGCGTGTCGGCATCGTCGAGATGTGAGAGCAAGACGATTTTGAGTCCGACGGCTTCCGGCGCCTTGCCCAGGTGCTCCAAGATTTCCAGGCCGTTCAAGACCGGCATCCAAATGTCGACGAGCAACAGACCAGGCGCATGGGCCCGAACAAGGCTGAGCGCCTCCGCCCCGTCGGCTGCCTCCCAGACCGCGTGTCCAGCCCCGCGCAGGCTCTCCGCGTGGAGCGTCCTCAGGTCGGCATCAACCTCGGCCAACACGATCGTCGCGCTCACCGTGCCATTTTCCTCATCGAGTGATTGCATGTGGTTAGGTCGCCCTGCCAGACCGTCCCGCGATCAACCCGGGCCAGAGAGGGCCGGGATTGCCCTCAGCATAGCCTGGATGCAGGCCGATCCGCCATGCCAGTCAGTTCCGGGTGCACCTTTCGTCAAACCTGGCTTGACTGGACCGCGTAGACCGGTACGCTGGCGAAGTCGTTCGGATCATGAGAATGCGGGAACCGGCGATCTTGGGCAGCTCGAAAGAGACTCCGATACGGGTCGAATGCTCTCTCGGAGGGCGTCGATGGGCATGATCTCCTGATCGAGTTCGCGTTTCCGCGGTCAGGGAGGACCTCGGCATGACGCACGATTTGATCCGGCGACTGGAGAACCTCGGTAACCCCCGGGTCGTCGTCGTCGGCGACCTGGTCCTGGACCGTTACATCTGGGGTTTCGCCGAACGGATCAGCCAGGAAGCGCCCGTGCCTCTGCTCCGCGCCGACCAGCGCGAGCACCGGCTGGGTGGCGCGGCAAGCGTCGCGACGATGCTCCGCGCCCTGGGTGCCGACGTGCGTTTGATCGGGGGAGTGGGGCGCGACGCCGAGGCCGGCCTCGTGCGGCACATGCTCGCGGAGCAGGCGATCGACGACCGGTTGGTCCTCCCCCTGGACGATCGGCCGACCACTCTCAAGGAACGGTACATCGGACGGGCGCAGGACCGGCACCCGCAGCAGATGATCCGCGTCGACTACGAGACGCGCGAGCCGATCCCCGCGGTGATCGAGACGCAGTTGCACCGCGAGTTGCCCGCGGCGCTGGAGTGGGCTGACCTGGTCTTGATCTCGGACTACGGCAAAGGGATTTGCACGCCCACCTTGCTCCGCGCGGTCATCGACGCGGCGCGGGCAGCCGGGATCAAGGTCGTCGCCGACCCGATCCGGTCGTCCGACTATTCACGTTACCGCGGTGTGCATTGCATGACCCCGAATCGACTGGAAGCGCAGCTTGCCACCGGCATGACGATCGCCCGGCCGGAAGACGCGCTGCAAGTCGGTGAACACCTGATCGAGAAGCTGGCAATGGAGGCCGTCCTGGTCACCCTGGATCGCGACGGCATGGCCCTGGCTCGTGCCGACGGACGCACCGAGCTTCTTCCCACTCGTCCCCGCCAGGTCTATGACATCACCGGTGCCGGCGATATGGTGCTTGCGGTCGTCGGACTTTGCCTGGCCAGTGGGGCCGACTACGATGAGGCTGCCGCTTTAGGCAACGTAGCCGGTGGACTCGAGGTCGAGAAGTTCGGCGTCGCGCTGCTCACACGCGAGGAAATCCTTCGCGACCTGGTCGACCACCATCATCCCGAGAGCTCGAAGATCCTGGACCGGAGCTACTTGATCGCCGAAGTTCATCGACGCCGCCTCGCCGGCCAGGCGATCGTTTTCACCAACGGCTGTTTCGACATCTTGCACGTGGGCCACGTGCGGCTGCTGCTGGAAGCCGCGACGCTGGGTGACTACCTGGTCGTCGGCGTGAACTCGGATGCGAGTGTTCGGCGCTTGAAAGGGCCGAGCCGTCCGCTCAACGCGGCCGAGGCCCGCGCCGAGGTCGTCAGCGCGCTCGGGGCCGTCGACGCCGTGACGGTCTTCGATGAAGATACCCCCCTGGAGCTGATCACCGCGATTCGCCCCAACGTGCTCGTGAAGGGGGGCGATTATCGTGCCGAGCAAGTCGTGGGGCGCGTCGAGGTCGAGGCTGCCGGGGGCCGGCTGGTGCTCGTTCCTCTCGTTCCAGGCCAATCGACCTCGAGCCTGGTCCACCGCGCCTCCGAACGCGAGCTGACCCATCATGCCGCCGGGCCGGTCCCCGCTCCGCACCTGACCCGGGCCGTGCCGGCAGCGAGGAGCCACGAAACACGGGGTTGATGGCTGATGGCGTGCGCCGCAGATGCCGCGTGTGCAGATCCCCTTATGATCCCAAGTGGCCCTCATCCCGCAGCAACCGGTAACAGTCTTCCATCGAAATGATCTGAAGTCCTTCACAAGCCAACGGTCGAAGATGACCATTCGCCGGGCCGTAGGAAAACAATTGGTGTCAGTTCATTGATGAGACACACGGTCCCCGGTTGATTGCTCGGCAGAGAGTGGAAATGAGGGCTTCCTCTCGATACAGTTGGCCATCGCAGTAGACTGGCTCTTACTCGCCCATCCGATCAGGGCCGGACAACCGGAGGAGGCTCGGATGTCATTGAAAGTGACATGCCCGTCGTGTGGCCGATCGGAGCAAACATCCGATCGAGTGTTGGGTAAAAAGATCCGTTGTCTCTGCGGTGCCACTTTCCGCGTCCGTGGGCCGAAACCGACTGCCCCAGCCGATCCTGTTGTTCCCGAGCCCCGGCCCCGGCCAACATCCGCCAATCCCGACTCGTCCCCACGTCAGCTTGAAAGCCGATCGCGTCCCGCTTCCGCAGACTGGTCCGACGAGGTCCTTCCCCCGCTGCCGAAGTCAGAGATTCCCCGGCGGCGGCAAACATTGCCGGAATTTCCGAGAGTCAGACATACCGAGAAACAAACTCTGGGCGGCTTGCCTCCCTGGGCCGTTGCCGCCTTGGGAGCAGGCGCGTTATTGTCTGCGGTCCTGGTCTTCGTTCTGTTACTGTCTTTGCGCTCGAGCTCAACCCGATCCTCAAGGCCTTCTCAGGCCGAAGACCGTCTGGCGTCGCGAGCCGAGCCACAGGTGGCATTATCGGCCGACGATACGACCGCCGCGGCGGCGGCTCTCACGGCCGGGAATGCCCCACCCTCGACGCTGTCCGCTGCTGCGACGGGCACTGAGACCTCTGTTTCGACTCCAGTGGGCCCCAGTCCCGCCGGTACGCCACTACCGGCGCTGCCCGGCGCGGTCACGCGTGCTCCCGCGGGAATCGGGCCCGGCGCGCCGTTCGATGTTGCGGCATACTTCGCCGCGCCGCCGCTCGAGCTCAACGCGGCGCCGCTCTACCTCGATGCCCTCCTCGAGTTCGATCCCGGAATGGCCGTCTGTTTCCCCGAAAATGCGGAAATCGCTCGCAGAAAGCAACTCGCCGACGCGAGATACCGGGTATTGCGCGATCAGTCTCAGGCTGTCATGAATAATCCGGCCTCGGTTGCTGGCGCAGCGATCGACCGCCTCGTCACCGACCTCGAGGTTGGGATGCAAAAAGTGGAGGAAGCCCAGCGCCGGCCGAGATGCGTATTCCAGAGCGGTTTCGATGACACGAGTCTACTGCCTCACGCCCAGGCGGCCCGCGAGGTCGCCCGCCTTGCGGTGCTGCGCACTCGGCGCAATCTCGATCGAGGCAACGTCGAGCAGCCCCTCCGTGATCTCGGCGTCGTTTTCCGCCTGGCTCGCGACCTGCGGCCGCGCGGGGCATCAATCTGCCAGGTCGTCGCCGGCGCCTTGACCTCCGTCGGCTACGTCCATATCATCCGGCCTCTCTTGGCCAGCCCGAAGTTTCGCGAACGGCAGGCCAGCCAGTTGTTGGAGATACTCGTCGAACACGAGGCGGCATCAATCAACGGTTATGAGGAGGGAGTTAGATTCGACTATGTATGCATGCGCGTTGCCATGAACAGCGCCATCAAGGACCCACGCGGATCAATCGCCAGGATCAGCCATATGTACAATTCCTCGGGTAAGGCCTTCGTCGGCGAGAATGACCCGCGGGTTCGTGACTGGGAAAATGAGATCAAAAAAATGACGCCTGCCCGGATCGATGACGTGAACACGCGGGTCAATCAGTATTTCCAAGATTTGCTGGCTCTCAAGAACGCCCCGGTTTCGCAATGGCTGGGGAGAGAGCCCAATCCACAGCGGATCAATGACGGCTCTTTCTACTCGAAGATTCCGGCCCTTCTCATGCCGACCATTTCGACGCTCGCTGAATCGCAAGCTCGAATCGAAGTTCAGGTTCGAGCCGCGGAATGTTTGATCGCGATCAAGCTCTGGAGATATCGCACGAATGAGCTGCCGACCGACCTTGCCGCCGTGACGAAGGCGGCCGGATTGCCGCGGGTTCCTCTTGATGAGTATTCAGGGCAACCGCTCCGGATGACGCTCGTCGACGGCGAGCCTGTCGTTTATTCCGTCGGCAAGGACGGCCGTGACGACGGAGGACGGATCGACTCCGACTTTGACCGTAAGCCGGGCGATCACCTTTATCGCCTGCCCGCGATCGAACAAGGAAAACGCTGAGGCGGGGTCAGAATGCGACCAGTGACGTGACACTCTTGGCTCAACAGCACCAGCTCTTCCGACAGGAACCAAGAAGAATGAATCGTCGTGATGTGCTCCGCATGACACTGGCATCGGCCGGCCTGGGCGGTACAGCCGCCCGGGCCCTGCTGGCGGACGAGAAGCGTCCCGAGTTGTCCGAGGCCACGCCGCAGAAGCTGCCGCACTGGCGGGGCTTCAACCTGCCCGTCGCCTACCGGGGTCGACGCAGAGAGCTGTTCGATGAGCGCGACTTCGCCGACGTCGCCGACCTGGGATTCAACTTCCTCCGGCTCGCGCTGAACTACCACGACTGGACCGATCCCCGCGACCCGAAGAACCTCAAGGAGCCGGTCCTGAAGCAGATCGACCGGGCCGTCGAGCTCGGCAAGCAGCATGGCATCCACCTGCTGCTCGACTTCCACATCGCCCCCGGCTTCGGCCAGATCATCCCGCACGAGCGGACGAACCTCTGGACCGAGTCCGAGCCGGCCGAGCTGTGTGCGTCCCAGTGGTCCGTGTTTGCCGAGCGGTACAAGGGCGTGCCCAACAGCCGTCTCAGCTTCAACCTGTTCAACGAGCCCGACGACAAGGTGAAGCCGGAGGACCTCCGCCGGGTGACGGAGCAGCTCGTCAGGGCGATCCGCTCCGAGGATCCCCACCGGCTCATCATTGTCGACGGTCGCAACTGGGCCCGCACACCGATCACGGAATTGCTCGGCCTGAACGTCGCGGCCGACATCCATTCGTACGACCCAATGGCCGTGACGCACTACAAGGCGTCGTGGGTCAAGTGGAATGAGAGCTGGCCCGATCCCACCTGGCCGCTCAAGGAGCGGAACGGCAAGATCGTGGACCGCGAGACGATCCGCCGCACGCTGATCGCGCCCTGGCAGGAGCTGGAAAAGAAGGGCGTCGGCATGTTCGTCGGCGAGTGGGGCGTCCACCAGCACACGCCGCACAAGGTGGCCCTGGCGTGGATGCGCGACATGCTCGGACTGTTCAAGGAGGCCGGCTGGGGCTGGGCCCTGTGGAACTTCGCCGGCACTTTCGGCGTCTGCGACAGTGGCCGGGCGGACGTGAACTACGAGACGTGGCACGGCCGCAAGCTCGACCGGGCCATGGTCGAGCTCTTGCAGGCGTTCTGACCGTGGGAAAGCGGGCGTCAGTTCTGTTTCTTTGTGCGCCATAAATCGAACTGACACCAATTTGCGTTCTGATTGACAACTTCTCCGGTGGCTCACTGCAAACGCTCAAAACTGGCTCTCGATGAAAAAACAAAAACCAAGCTTGACCCTCGGGCTTCCTGGGGGTCTCATGGGGGGTCTCGTGGGGCG
>JBIOJM010000101.1:0-28067 GCA_044450785.1 Isosphaerales bacterium | reverse complement strand
TGACGAGCGCTTCATCTTCCAGGCAGGGTTGGCCGTCCACTCGGCCGACCCGTTGATTCCCCGACCCAACCTCAAGGGCCAGGCGACCGAGGAGTGGGACGAGCGCGTCGCCGATCTGCAATACCGCGATGTCTACGAGTATTCCGTGGGCCACGGCATCGCGACGCACTCCGAGATCGACGCCGAAGGGACCTGCCACACCGCCCGCACGTGCTGGATTCCCACAGCCGAGGTCGAGCGCGTCGCTCCCGCCAAGATCGCGAACGTTGAGCTTCGCATGGAGGCCCTCTCTGAGCTGGCGGATGGTCCGGCCGCTCAGAATGCTCTGGGGCCGTTCGTGAAGCAATACCGGGATTGGATCGCGGACCAGAAGAAGGTCCTGCCGTCACTGACCCCGAAACGCCGCGTGATGGCCGACGCCCTCTTTCAACGGGCCGGCACCGCGGCGAAACGCATCGAGGACGGCATCAGGGTTCTGGACGACAAGGACGCGTTGTTCGCTTTCCGCATGGCCAACCGCGTGATGGCCAAGGCCGCCCGCCGCCGCTTTGGCCCCATGCAAGGCAAGGAAGAGGCCGCGGTTGATGCGCCGACCTGGCATCCGTTTCAGCTTGCTTTCATCTTGATGAACCTCCCCGGGATTGTGGACCCGCACCATCACGACCGGGAGGTGGTCGATCTGCTCTTCTTCCCGACCGGTGGTGGTAAGACGGAAGCCTATCTCGGCTTGGCCGCCTTCGCCCTGATCTCGCGCCGCCTGAAAAACCCGGGCTATGCCTCACCGGGGCTCAGCGTGCTGATGCGCTACACGCTCCGGCTGCTGACGCTGGACCAGCTCAGCCGCGCGGCAACACTGATCTGCGCCCTGGAGCTGGAGCGGCACAAGGACCCGGACACCCTCGGCCCCTGGCCGTTTGAAATCGGCCTTTGGGTGGGCCGGGCCGCGACTCCGAACCGGATGGGAGGTAAGGGTGACGCCGATCCAAACTGTGCCTATCGCAAGACGATTGCATTCCAGAATGATGACCGAAAACCGGCCCCGATTCCACTTGAAAACTGCCCGTGGTGCGGAGAGAAGTTCAAACAAACATCGTTCGTCCTCTGGCCAAATTCCAAAGATCCAAATGACTTACGCGTTCTCTGTAAGAACAAACGTTGCGACTTCATTCAGAATAATTTTCTACCGATCGTGGCCGTCGATGAGCCGATCTACCGCCGTCTGCCGTGCTTCCTGATTGCGACCGTTGACAAGTTCGCCGCCATGCCCTGGACCGGCCAGGTCGGGGCCTTCTTCGGACGAGCTGACCGTTACGACCAGCACGGATTCTACGGACCTTGTGAGAAGGATCGGGGACGCGCGCTGCCGGCACCCCTGCATCCCCCGGATCTGATCATTCAGGACGAGTTGCACCTAATCTCCGGCCCGATGGGAACCATGTTCGGGCTTTACGAGTGCGCCCTGGACGAGCTGTGCAGCCGCGTCATTGACGAGAAGAGAGTACGCCCCAAGATCATCGCCTCGACCGCCACGGTCCGGCGCGCCGAGAACCAGATCCAGGCGTTGTTCAACCGGCGGGAGGTCGATATCTTCCCACCGCCGGGTCCCGACCGCCGCGACTCGTTCTTTGCCGAGACCCATCCGACCGGGAAGAGCAACCCGCGCCTCTATCTGGGGCTCGCCGCGCAAGGACGCAGCCTGAAGGTTGTGATGTTGCGGACCTATTTGGCCCTCCTCGGGGCTGCCCAGAGGGCCTACGAAGCCGACGGGGGCAAGAAAAATCCCGACAACGCCGCCGATCCTTACATGACGTTGCTGGGTTATTTCAATAGCCTCCGCGAGCTGGGGGGTAGCCGCCGCATCGTCGAGGACGAGGTCAACACCCGGCTCACCGGCTACGTCAACCGCAAGCGGATCGGCCAAAAGGACGGACTCTTCCTTAACCGGAGCATCGCCTACGAGGTCGTCGAACTGACCTCGCGCGTGCCCACCAACCAGGTCTCCGAGGCGAAACGCCAGCTCGCTCTGCGGTTCCACGACAAGGACCGGGTGGACGTGGCGATCGCCACCAACATGATCTCGGTCGGTCTCGACATCACCCGGCTCGGCCTGATGGTCGTGCTCGGCCAGCCCAAGACCTGCGCCGAGTACATTCAGGCGACAAGCCGCGTCGGACGCGAGCCCGAACGGCCCGGCCTGGTCGTCACGCTGCTCAACATCCACCGGCCCCGCGACCGGTCGCATTTCGAGCGGTTTGAGGTCTTCCATCAGTCGTTCTACCGGACCGTTGAGGCGACCAGCGTCACCCCATTCTCTCCCAGGGCCCTCGACCGAGGGCTGGCCGGCACCTTGGTCGCTCTATCGCGCCTGGGCCATGCCCCAATGACCCCCGCGAAAGGGGCGGTCGAAATCCTCACCGAGCGGAATGCCCTCGACTTCGTGGTCCAGGCCCTCTCCGATCGGGCGAGTAGCCACGCCACTCTGGAGGCGGCCGAGTCCGAGGCACTCCGCCAAAGCGTCCGTGACCGGGCAAAGGACTTGTTTGACACTTGGAGCCAGATCGCCCACGAGTACCAGGACAAGGGCACGGCCCTGCAGTACAACCGGTCCGAGGTCGGGGCTGCGAAGCCCTTGCGGCACGACTTCCTGGACCCCGAGCTCAAGACCATGCACCCCCGACATAAGAAATTCCGGGCGAACCGCTCGATGCGCGACGTCGAGCCGAGCGTGAACCTCTGGCTGCGAACGATGGACAACATTGAGATCGAACAGGAGGAGCAGCCATGAGTTCCTTCAAGACCAAGACCAAGAAACCCCCCGGGCAGGTGCGACAAAGCCAGGTCGTGACGACATTCGGGCCGGGGTCCATGTTCGACCTACTGAACCATTCGGTGCTTGTCGGCGGCCTCGACTACTGGACCAAGGGGGACGAGGTCCTCGAGCCGCGGCTGATCGCCAAGCTCAAGGAATTGCTCCAGATTCCGACCCTTGCACTCATTGCGCCCCCGCCCGACAACGAAGATCCGACCTCGACCCAGAAGACGGGCATCACCTGCTGGCAATTCCCCGAGTGGTTCATCACGCAGGGAGCCTTGGCCACGAAATCCGGACGATCGACCCGCTCGCGCCGGCTAATCCCCCGGTCTTCCCTGTCAAGGGGCAAGTTCGTCGACCATAACAAGAAGTCTCAGCCCGTTGTCCCGATTCGCTTCGTGCGGGCCTGCCGCAAGGGGCATATCGGGGACATCGACTGGTATTACTTCGTGCACAACGAAGCCAGCACCTGCCGCCGCGACCTCTGGATCGACGAGCGGGGGACTAGCGGCGACCTTTCTGAAGTCTGGGTGCGCTGCGAGTGCAAGGCGGAGCGGCAGATGATCGACGCGACCAAGCCCGATATTCATGCCCTCGGTCGGTGCGATGGCTGGCAACCCTGGCTCGGGCCGCGCATCCACGAGCCGTGCGACGAGACAAACCGCATGCTGGTCCGCACCGCCAGCAACGCTTACTTCCCGCAGACGATGAGCGTGATCTCGCTCCCCGATCGGGATGAGGCCGCGGCCAAGGCGGTCGATCAGGTATGGGAGCACTACCTTCAGTACATCGAAGACCTTGACGACCTGACGAAGGAGCGTAAGCGTAAGCCCCCCGTGGCAGCCGCGCTGGAGGGGTTCTCCGACGAAGATGTCTTCGCGGAAGTCCAGTCCCGCAAGCAGGGGAACACTCCGGGACTCGACAAGTCGGTCAAGGAAGCCGAGTTCGAGACCCTTGTAAGTGCCAAGGAGGAGATCGGCTCGGACAAGCCCGATGGCGACTTCTTCGCCCGCTACCTCCCGAAGAGGCACTGGGACCAGCCCTGGATGGCCGCGGTGGAGCGGGTGGTCCTGGTTCATCGGCTCCGAGAGGTGATCGCAACCGTCGGATTCACTCGCTTCGAGTCGTCGTCACCGGACGTGGAAGGCGAGCTGGAGATTGGCGTGACGAGGGCCCAACTGGCGCGCGACGTCTCGTGGCTCCCGGCCATCGACAATCGGGGCGAGGGGATCTTCATCCAGTTCAACAGCGAGGCGATCGACGCCTGGATGAAAAAGCCCGCGGTGAAGCGGCGCGGCGAGCAGCTCGTGGCCGGCTTCGATTGCTGGATGAAGGATCACGACAAGAGCAAGCGCACGTTCTTCGGGCTCCCCTACATCCTGCTCCATTCGCTCTCTCACCAGCTCATTACCGCGGTCTCTCTTGAATGCGGCTACCCGGCAAGCTCGATCAGGGAACGAATCTACTCGGGCGCCTACGGTGATGGCATCCTGCTCTATACTGGGACCTCGGATGCTGAAGGCACGATGGGAGGGCTGGTCCAGGCTGGCCGCGAGATCGCTCGCTACCTCAAGGCCGCGATCGACCTCGGGCGTCTTTGCTCTACCGACCCGGTCTCTGCCCAGCACGCACCTGAGAACCAGCACGAATGCCGGTTCCTGCACGGGGCCGCCTGCCACGGCTGCCTGCTGATCGCGGAGACATCATGCGAGCAACACAACGATTTCCTCGACCGGGCCCTGGTGATCTCCACGGTTGATGGCAACGGTGCCGAATTCTTCCGGCAGGACGGATCATGACTTCCGCGCTGTGCCAGCTCACCTCCGAGGATTTGAGCCAGCTCGCGGGAGCCCTCCGCTCCGGCCGAATCGCTCCGCCATTCAGCCCGCTCGTTCTGCGACGCTACCTTCCCGAAAGCATGGCCGCTCTTGTCGCCGGCGAACTTCAGCAGAGGGTAGCCGAAGGGATGGAATCACGCCACCTGGCAGACTGCCTCGAAATGCTCTGTCAGGACCGAAGGCAACGCCCGATCGCCGAGGATCTGATCGACCTCGTTTCGACCGGCCCGGAAGCCCCCGGCATCGTGAATCGGGACACGAGCGTCGTGGTGAGGGAGATGTTCCGAAGCGCCAAAGAGTCCGTGCTCGTAGTAGGCTATGCCGTTTACCAGGGCCACATCGTCTTCAAGGAACTGGCAGATCGGATGGACCAGATCCCCGAGCTTCAGGTGCAGATGTACCTGGACGTACAGCGTCCGCAACACGATCAATCCAGCCCGACGGAGTTGGTCCGCATCTTCGCCGAACGGTTCGTACGCAAGGAATGGCCCGGCCGCCAACTCCCGAGACTTTACTACGACCCGCGATCATTAGAGGTGGACCAAACCAAACGTACCAGCCTGCATGCAAAGTGTGTCGTGGTGGACAACGAGGAGGCGTTCGTCTCTTCAGCTTATTTCACTGAGGCTGCTCAGACAAGGAACATCGAAGTTGGTGTTCTGCTTCGCTCGCAATCGCTCGCTCGGAAGCTCACCAATCACTTCGAGTCCCTAGCCGCTTTGTCGATTCTCAAACCCATTCCGCTTGGCCCAAACCCAACTTAGTGGAGGTTCTGCATGTCAGGCACGAGCCAGGAACAGGTCGCGAGCTCCGCATTGGATGTCCGCGGGGAGGTCGATCGCTGGGATTGCAAGGACATCTGGCACTGCCCGAGGTGCCGGGTGGCCCTGCGGCATGACTCGTCAACCTCCGCGATGGTCTGCCCGGGGTGCGGGTCGCGTCTGCCGATCGAGAACGACATCTTGATCGTCAAGGATCAAACCTCCGCCAACAACGAGGTCGCGCAAGGATTCTACGACAGCCCGCTCTGGCCCAAGTTTCGGTTCTGGGAGTGGTTCACGTGGATTTGCAACGGCGGCGAGCGCCGCGCGCGCAACCAGGTCCTGAAGCACCTTCCCGGCACGCCGGGTCTGGACTTGCTGGACGTGGCGATCGGCGATGGAGTGTATCTCGACTGGCTGCCGGCTGACTGGCGGATCGTTGGAGTGGACATCTCACGATCTCAGCTCGAGGCCTGCCGCCGCCGCGCGGCCGGCCGCAAGGTCTGGCTGGCGCAATGCGAAGCGGAAGATCTCCCGCTCGAGAGCCGCCGATTCGACGCCGTCTTGAGCATCGGCGCGTTCAACTACTTCAACGATCCCGAGGGCGCGCTGCGTGAGATGGTCCGGGTGGCGCGCCCGGGCGCGCCCATTGTCATCTCCGACGAAATGCCCGACTTGACTGACCGGATGCTGGGCCACAAACTGGGGATGCCCGGCCTCGACCGCTGGATCGTCTCGCGCTTGATGCACCTCGGTGATTCATTCACCGCCATGGTTGAACGTCATCGCAACCTCGACGTCCAGGCGATCGCGGGGCGCGTCTTCAAGGAATTCCGCTTCGAGCTCGTCTGGCGGGGCGTCGGTTATGTCCTCGTCGGGCGGGCTGCGGACGATCCTCACCTCGCGGACCGTGCAAGGACTGATTCGTGCGATTCATCACCTTGATCGCCAAGAACGTCCTGCACCGTCCTGTCCGGACGGTCCTGACGACCGTGGGGCTGGCGATCGCGATCGCCGCCGTGATCATCTTGGTCGGCATCTCGTGGAACTTCGAAGGGTCGTTTCTGGCGATCTTCCGCGCCAAGGGGATCGACCTGGTCGTCGTCCGCGCGGGCAGCTCCAACCAGCTCTCCAGCACCCTGGATGTCCGCATGGGCGACCGGTTGCTCTTGATCGAAGGAGTGGCGGAAGTCTCGCCATCCCTGGTGGACACCGTCGCCTTCGAGGAAAAGAACCTGGTGAGCGTGCTCGTCGACGGCTGGATTGCCGGCGGCCTCCTTTTCCGCGGCATTCGCGTGATCGACGGCCGGCCGCTCTCGGAGTCGGATCAGAAGGCGGTTATGCTCGGCAGGGTCCTGGCGATGACGCTCGGCAAGAAGGCCGGCGAACCCCTCCAGGTCGCGGGCGAGCCCTTTCGAGTCGTGGGGGTTTATGAGAGCGATAGCTGGTTTGAAAACGGTGCCATGATCATGCCGCTCTCGACCCTTCAGTCGATGATGGGCCGGGAGGGGCAGGTCACGGGCTTCCTGATCCGGGCGAATGCTTCGGATCCTCAGTCCATCGATGCGCTGCGACGGCGAATCGAAAAGACCATTTCCGGTGTCGCGGCGACCCCCGCGCGCGATCACGTTCTCGGCGATACCCAGATCCGGCTCGCCAGCGCCATGGCCTGGGCAACGGCCGCGGTCGCCATGATTCTGGGTTCGGTGGGCATGCTCAACACGATGCTCATGTCAATCTTCGAGCGGACCCGCGAGATCGGGATCCTGAGGGCGGTAGGCTGGCGGCGGCGCAGGGTCCTGGCGCTGGTGCTCGGCGAAGCCCTGGTGATTGCCCTGCTCGGGACCCTGCTCGGAACGCTGCTGGCGGTCATCGGTCTCAGGGCCCTGACGCTCGCGCCCACCGCGCGAGGATTCATCGACCCGAACCTGCCCCCCCAGGTCCTGGGCATCGCGCTGGCCATGGGCGTCGGCCTCAGTCTCCTGGGCGGCCTGTACCCGGCGGCCCGTGCGGCCGCTCTCGAACCGACCGAGGCCCTCCGCTATGAATGAGCAGGTTCCGCCCTCCGTCCTCCGCCCTCCGCCCTTCCGACTCGAGGCCCTCCGCTATGAATGACCATGGCGTTACCGCCTTGGACACGCCGATTCTTCGGGCTCAGGGACTCGTCAAACACTATTCCGATGGGAATGTCCAGGCTCTTCGCGGCGTTTCGCTGGAGATCGCCGCGGCCGAGTCGGTGGCGATCACCGGCCCGAGTGGATGCGGCAAGAGCACTCTGCTGCACCTCTTGGGCGGTCTCGATCGACCCACCTCGGGCGAGGTCTACTTTCGCGGGAAAGCGCTGGCGAAGCTCGACATCGACCACTTTCGCGCCCATGAAGTCGGCTTCGTCTTCCAGTCGTTCTACCTCATGCCCACGCTCACCGCACTCGAAAATATCCAGATACCCATGTTCGAGGGACGTTGGCCGCCACACGAGCGCAGGCAGCGAGCTGAACGGCTCATCGACGAGGTGGGGCTGTCGGATCGGCGGTCTCACCGCCCCGGCCAGCTCTCCGTCGGCGAGCGCCAGCGAGTCGCGATCGCGCGCGCGCTCGCCAACGACCCCTGCCTGCTCCTGGCGGACGAGCCGACCGGCAACCTCGATAGCAAGAGCCAGGACGAGATTCTTGACTTGCTGCATCGGCTCCGCGACCAGCGCCCGCTGACTCTCGTGATCGTCACTCACAGCCACGAAGTCGCACAGGCCGCCGACCGCCGAATCCCGATGAAGGATGGCATGCTCCAGCCTGCCTGACGGCGTCGCGGTCATTTCGGCCAGGCCCGTGAGTGTGTCGGATTCCCCAGGGCATCTCGTACGGAGTAGAATGGAAGTCGGGAACCCGTGCTTGTCTTCCGAGGGAGGTTGCCACGATCTCCGCTCAAGATCGAATGACGCGAACCGCACGGACCAAACGCAATCACGGATGGTCGTCTCAGCAGGAGGAATATCATGCCCTCTGGTGCCCTCGCGAAGAAGATGCTTTCCGCATACACCGAGATCGAGTCATGGAATTCGGACCACGATCTCGCAATGAACTCTCTCGACGTGGAGGAAACGATCGCTTGGGGCAACCACTTGGTCCAAGGGCTTTCCGAAAACGACGCCAACTGGCACGCTCACGTATTCGAGGGCAAGATCGAATTCGACCAAACCAAGGCTGACGATATGAAGCGGAACTACGGCGCGTGGCTGAAGGCGAGTGAGCGTTTGCTCGAGTTTGTCAAAGAGCTTGAAGCGTTCGGCCACGAATTCTCCGGCGCCGTCGAATTCCGCGCGAACTGCGCCGAGGCTCGCGCTCTGTTGAAATCTGGCGATGAATTCTCCCCCGGCGACGCCCTAATCGAGTTGCGCGACCGTGCCGTTGAGGAGCATCGCGCCGGACGATGCGACGACTGACATGTCCGTCGGGACCAAGAACGTCCGATCGCGGGATTTTCACAAGCTGCTGGCGGAGTTGCCTCCAGCCGTGCAGCGTGCTGCGGATGAAGCCTATCGGTTTTTCCAGTTTAGCCCTCGAGCAAGACCAATGACGTACCTCTGGCTGGCCATCGCCATCGTCGGCGAGGTGATCGCGACCACGGCACTCAAGGCTTCCGACCAATTTCGCCGGCCGGGACCGACGGTCCTCGTGATCGCCGGATACCTTTGTGCGTTCTACTTTTTGTCGATGACGCTGAAGTCGATACCCGTGGGCATCGTCTATGCAATCTGGGCGGGACTCGGCATCGTTCTCGTGGCCGTCGCGGGGGCCTTCCTCTATCGCGAGGTGCCGGACCGCCCCGCCATTCTCGGGATGGCCTTGATCATTGCCGGCGTCGTCGTGATCAACGTGTTCTCCAAGAGCGTGAGCCATTGATGTGAGTGGCTAGCGGCACGTCGAGCAGGCTGATTTATCTTCGCTTGTCACTGGCCACTGCCCACTCACCAGGCCAACGCTTCGACCAGCGGCGAGAATCCTCCGCGGTGGTGCATCCTCCGGCGAATGAGATGATGAGAGGCGCTTCGGGCGCGAGCGTCGGCGTGCATGCGCAGCATTTCCGCTCGCGGAGCGAGGTGGGTCGCGATCCTCCAGGGGATGCTGCTCGCCGGCCATCTCAGGCTCCGCGCCCAGGCACCTGGCTGGAAGAGATCTGGACGACGCGCGATTCCCTCGATGACCAGCAGGGCGAAGAGGGCGGCTGCATAACCCACGACCGTTCCGTAGCTCAACCCGACCTGGGGGCACGTGAGGCGAAACGCCGCCAGGAAGGCGGCGGTGCTGGTGTTCCCGGCCGGTAAGACGAGGGCGATCCTGCTGGACTGGGCGGGGCCGGCTTCCAGGTAAGTCACCAGCAGCACCACCAGCGACATGCTCGGAAACGTGCTCATCAGGCCGGCCCAGCCCGTGCCGGCAAGCTGCTCCACGCCCGCGAGGAAGAGGACGTAAAGGGTTGGGACGGCAGTGCGCAGGACCATCGTTCGCCACGTCGAGAGCGGCACGAAATCGCGGCCTCGAGCGGGCGTTGGAACGGGAATCCGTCTCGCCCAGTAAGCCGCGAAGAAGAGGGCGGCGGCGGCGATGCCCAGCCGCTCCAGCACCCCGATCGGCGGCAGAGACCCCAGACAGGATGCGACCCCGGCGTAGGCCGCGACCGCCGCCGCCAGCACCGCCGGCAGCGGCCAACCACGTCGCACCGCCTGAGCGTAAGCCAGCGGCAAGGCCACCGCGGCAACCAAACCCAGCAGGCTGGCTTCCGCCATTCTGGTCGCGGCGCCACTCCCTTGCTCGCAGCCGCAGAATATCAAGACGATCGCCGTGGTGCTCGGCAGCCCGAGCGCCAGACCACTCCACCGCGGGCCGGCCACTCGACCAAGCACGCGGAATCCGTGGATCATCACAATAAGGGCGGCGCACCTGGCGAGGAGTCCGCACATGATCGTCGCTCCGCTCTGAGCGCACAGCCGCACCCAATGCCAGCCGGTCGACCACGGGGACGCGCAACGGCCCCCGGCTCGCTCTCGGCTGCTGGCTTACGGTGTCGCTCTGACCAGCCAAGTCCAATCAAGTTGTCGTAAAGGTCGGCAACGGCCAGCGAACAGGCACGGAGACGATGTCGACGCCGAAGCCGGAGGACCGGGACCGCGCTCGATCCGGTCGAGGCCGCGGCGCTCGTTCCAGCCCTCGTCGCAGCGAGTCGAGTCTCCCCAAGCTGTCAGTTCCTGGATTCAGTGATCTACTTCTCTCTTCGGATTTCCGTCAGCGGAAAATGAAACTCTTTCGAATTTCCGGAATTCCTGGACTGGCACGATCCTATCGGTTGGCGAAACAGCGCGGATCAGCGGCCGAGATCACAAGCCACTTGGCATGCAGGCTCCTGGCTGGGACACTACCAGCTTGAGCGAATGGCCGGCTTCGACTCCAGGAGACGCAAACGATGAACCGAGCCTTGAGGAAGGTGACCATCACGGCCCTGGTCCTGCTGTTCCCGACGGCCGCGGCTGTTGCCGACCCGCCGGGGTTGAAAACCTTGCGGATCGGGGCCGCGGCTCCCGGCTTCCACTTGCCCGGAGTCGACGGCAAGACGCACAGCCTGGAAGACTTCGGCCAGGCCAAGGTCCTGGTCGTGATCTTCACCTGCAACCATTGCCCGACCGCCCAGGCGTACGAGGGGCGGATCGCCCGGCTCGATGCGGATTACCGCGACAAGGGGGTCGCCGTCGTGGCCATCTCGCCCAACGACCCGGCGGCGGTCCGGCTCGATGAGCTGGGCTATACCGACCTCGGCGACTCGTTCGAGGAAATGAAGATCCGGGCCAAGGATCATCACTTCGCCTACCCTTACCTCTACGACGGCGAGACGCAGGCGACGGCCAAGGCATACGGCGTCCTGGCCACGCCTCACGTGTTCATCTTCGACACGGAGCGCAAGCTCCGCTACGCTGGCCGATTCGACGATGGAGAAGTCAAGGGCGTCAAGTCGCATGACGCGAAAAATGCAGTCGATGCGTTGCTGGCCGGCAAGCCGGTTCCGGTCGCGACGACCCGCGTGCCCGGCTGTTCGACCAAGTGGGCCGACAAGCAGGCCGATGCCCGGAAATCGGTCAATCGCTGGGACGCGGAGCCCGTATCGCTCGTACCCATCGACCTGGCCGGCGTGGCCAAGCTCGCCAAGAACGACACGAAGAAGCTCCTGCTCGTGAACCTCTGGACGACCTGGTGCGGCCCCTGCGTCGCCGAGCTGCCGGAGCTCGTCACGATGAACCGGATGTATCGCGGGCGGAACTTCCAGCTCGTGACCATCAGCCTCGACGACCTCGCGAAAACGGAAGACGCCTCGAGGGTCCTCAAGGAGAACCACGTCTCGGCGACGAACACCATCCTGAACGCGGGCGACCGCGACAAGTTCGCCGAGGCACTCGATCAGGACTGGCCCGGCCCAGTCCCGTACACCCTCCTGATCGCGCCCGGCGGTAAGATCCTCTACCGCAAGACCGGCGCGATCGACCCACTCGAGGTCAAACGGGCCATCGTGGCCTATCTCGGGCGGACCTATTAAGCCCAACCCCGGTCCGGCCGTTACACATGCGACCAGGGCTGGCGGTATTCGTAGTCGAGCAGCTCGTTGGCGGCGTCGTTGTTGGTGAATCGCTCGGAATGGGCGTCCCAATCGAGCCGCGCCTTGGTGGCCAGCGCGATGTTAGCCAGGAGAGCGTAGCTGGTCGAGCGGTGGCCCTCCTCGACGTCGCAGACGGGGCGCTCGCGTGACTTGACGCAATCGAGGAAATTGCGGGCGTGGGCCCTGTCGAGCTCCCCGTAGCCATCGCGGTTGCTCAAGACCAAGGGCTTGATGCGCGGCTTCGGGTCCTGAAAGGCACCACCGCGCTCGGGGATGATCTCGATCCGGTTCATGCTGGCGTAGACCGTCCCCAAGGTCCCCCGCAGCTCGATCTCGCCGGTCCGCAAGAGGGGCTGACCGCTGGCCTCGAAGGTGCTGAAGATCGTGAGCATCCCCGAAGCGTGCTCGAAGATCACTTCGGCCGTGTCGGGGATCGTGCGGCAATCGTTCACGGCGTACACCCCGCCATGCGCCGAGATCGACGCCGGGGCCGTTTCGCGGGTGCACCAGCGCATCGCATCCAGAAAGTGCGCGCCCCAGTTGGCCATCTGCGAGGAATAGAGGTTCCACCAGCGGAACTTGTACGGCAGCAGGTTCAGATTGAACGGTCGCTCGGGGCGGGGGCCCAGCCAGAGATCCCAGTCCAGCCCTTCGGGCGGGGCCGAGTCGGCCACCTTGCCGATGCCGTTGGGAGTCATGTTGTCGGTGAGCCCGGCGCGGGCCACGGTGACCTTGCCGATCGCGCCCGAGCCCACCAGGCCGGCAAGCTGTGCGTAAAGCTTTGACGACCTCCGTTGCGTCCCCACCTGGACCACCCGGTTGTTCCGCCGCGCCGCCTCGACCATGCGCCGGCCCTCTCGCACCGTGAGCGAAAGGGGCTTCTCGACGTACACGTCCTTGCCGGCGTCGCACGCCATGATCGTTTGAACGGCATGCCAGTGGTCGGGCGTTGCAACGATCACCGCATCGACGTCTTTCTTGTCCAGGATGCGGCGGAAATCCTTGTGCCGCTCGACCGGCCCTCCGAAATCGGGCAGCCCCGAGGGTACTCGGTGGGTCAACTCCTTGAAGTGAGGATGAATCTTGTCGAATTGCCCGTTCAAGTATGGCTCATAGACGTCACAAAGCGCGACGATCTGGGCGTCCTTTTGAGCGAGGAACGCGTGCAGGTCCTGCACGCCGCGATAGCCGACTCCGATGCAGGCGATCCGCACCCGGTCGTTGGCGCCGATCACGCGGCCCGCGCGTGCGGCCGTGGGCGCTGCGCCCGCCGCCGCGCCAAGAAGGGCTGCCTTCGTGAAATCCCGCCGGCTGAAAGGGCTAGACATGTTCAAAGCCTTCAAAGAGGATGCTTCCGAACGTTCGGAGACTGTTCGTTATCCTAGGCCACGCCGATCGCGGAAACAAGACGAGGCTACTGCCCGCCCTGGCCCGGTAAGTCTCGGTAGTTCAGCGGCGGCTTTTGGTCCGGTCCGAGCAGGGACTGATACGGACGGCCCGCGAGCCGTTCTTGATGCTCGGCCTTGGCGGCGAGCAGGAGGGTCGGTGATTGAAGCAGGTCCCAGCCTGTGGCCGCCAGGACGCGGGTCGCGAGGATCATCCCCTTGCGGCCGATGGTCGTCCCCCCGGCCGCCACCGCTTGCCAGGAGTGTGCCGTAGTGCCGGGAACCCAGCAGGCCGTTGTGAACCCCACCGTCGGCACGACCCAGGAGACGTCCCCGACGTCGGTTGAGCCGGTGCCCCTTTGACCGCTTCGATCCGTGATCCGCGCGAGGCTCTCCACGGGAGGCGGCTCGGAGAGGGTCTTGCGGATGCGGGCCGCAAACTCCGACTCCTTTTCGTCGTATCTCAGGTCATTGAGCCGCGAGAGGTTTGCCCTTGCCACTCGTCCCAATGTCTGGTTGGGCACGATTTCGAGGATGCCGCCCAGGTACTGAGTCTCGAGCCTGGTCTCGGTCGCCAGAGCGCCCGCCTCGGCGCATTTGAGGAGGCGGGGATAGAGCTTTTGCACGACCGTGGAGGAAGGGTGGCGGACGTAGTAGAAAACCTCGCCGAAGTCGGGTACCACGTTGGGTGCGCTTCCCCCGGCAGTGATGACGTGGTGGATTCGCGTGAAGTCGGGCGTGTGCTCGCGCAGCAGCTCGGCCGCGTGGTTGGTCAATTCAATGGCATCGACCGCCGACCGGCCCGCCTCGGGAGCCGCAGCCGCGTGGGAACTGATGCCGTGGAACCGAAACTTGACGGCGATGCGGGCCTGGCTCGACTCGTCACCGGCCGAGTTCTGGCTCGAAGGATGCCAGTGAAGCACGGCGTCGCAGTCGTCAAACCGATGGGCCCGGACCAAGAACGCCTTGGCGCTGCCCCCCTCCTCGGCGGGACAGCCGTAGAACCGCAGGGTCCCCTTGAGCGACCCGCCGCGGATCTGTTCTCCGAGTGCCAGGCAGGCCGAGGCCGAGGCCACCCCGAAGAGGTGGTGACCGCAGCCGTGCCCCGCGGTCGCGCCGGGCCGGACCTGACGGTTCGGAACAGCTTGCTGCGAGAGGCCGGGTAAGGCGTCGTACTCGCCCAGGATTCCGATCACCGGTTTTCCCGAACCGATGGTGGCGATGAACGACGTCGGCATGCCCGCGACACCTCGCTCGACCTGGAAGCCGCCCGCCTCCATGGCGTCGCCCAGCAGGGCCGCCGACTTTTTTTCTTGATAGCCGACCTCGGCCCACTCCCAGATCTTCTGGGCCATCTCCCAGGACGAGTCGGCGTGAGCCTTGATGAACGCGTCGACCGCGGGCTTTGCGGATTGAGTCGGATCAGGCGGTTTCAGGGCCGTCGTGCCCGTGCCTCCGCCGATTTTCGCAGCCCCCGCCACCCGCTTCCGCGACCGCAAGTCGAACTGTTCGCCGGGGGACAGGAAGTAGTAACGCTTGCCGTCATGGTCCCTGCCGTCGTAGACACCAACAACGCTACGGCCAATGACCTCGAGACGATCGCTCTGCACCACGATCGCGGCGGGTTCGTCGAGCCCCAGTCCGAGCAGCCCCGGCTTCTTGTCGACGACCTCGACCAGGTCGTCCTGGCGGCCGCGGGTCAGAAGGTGCTGGTCGATGGCTACGCCCCGCAGATAGCCAAATCCTTCCTCGTACCCATGGGCCATCATGATGTGATTGCCCTCGCGCGCACCGCGCACCAGGTATGAGCCCTGGATGGTTGCCCCGGCGGAAGACCCGCCAATCACGCCACCGCGGGCGAGGACGGCCTCCAGCTCGCGCTGGGTGCGCGTACCGAGGTAGGCGTCGACCAGCCGCCACTGCCGGCCGCCGCCGAACCAGACCCCCCGAGCTGTCTTGAGCGGAGCCACGAACGCCTCGGTGTCGGCCAGAGCCCGGTCCCGCGTGTGCAGCACGGTAACCTTTTTCACTCCGAATCGCCTCGCGAACACTTGTTCTTCCTTCTTCAGGTCGACCTGATCGGCCTCGGAGGCCGTCGGGATCAGCACGAAGGGAGAATCAGGGCCCCCCGCCAAGGCCACGAACCTTCTGGTGGTCGCGGGCGTCTCGGCTCCTCCGTCGACGACGAGCGTGCCGGACGCGGGGCCCACGGTGGGTGAAGCTGGTTGCGCGAGCAAGAAGAGCGACGCGATCAGGGCCGTTGTCATTCGAATCTCCTGCTGTGAAAACAGTCGCAGCCTCGACAAGGGCTTTCAGCTCGAGCCCCGTATCCACAGGGTCAAGATGTTCGGGCCGCTTCATCATAGCTTGGCGAGGGCTTCCTGTTGACAGACCGCGCGGTGAATCCTTATGATTCGGTCACGTCACAAGATGCCGGTGGCCGGGCTCGGCAGCCTGCCGAGGCCGGCGAACAGGGAATCCGGTGCGAATCCGGAACGGCCCCGCCGCGGTGACCGAGCGTCAACGGGTGTTACCCCTCTTATTGCCATTGTTGGTCTGATCGTGACCCGGTCAGACCGATGAGAAGGCTCGACACCCCAGCTCGGAAGTCCGAAGACCTACCTGCATCGATGCGGTTAACGCCCTGCGCGGGACGGGCGTTTCCTGAGTTAACCCCTTTTTTCAGGCACTCCGAGTCGTGAGCGACCGCGAGTGCGTTTTTTGATCCGTTCGTCCAGCGTCGAAACGGCGCGGACGTCGATCGTTGGTCGTCAGGCCGGCTTGTCCGGGCGATTGCCGACGCGTCGATCGCCGGTGAGGCCGACACGGAAGCCGCAAATGTCCTCTACCTGGACGTTCGCGCTCGCTTCGCGCCTCGACCGTGCCATCGGCTGTCGAACGAGCCAGGCCCGCTCGGATGGGGCCTCGCCTCCCAGAATCATGAGAATCCAGTGAGAACCAAGGGGGGAAAAACCGTGAGGACAAAATGCCAGGCGCGGAAACGACGCGTCATCTCGCAGTTTACAGGTCTCTTCCTGATGGCCGCGTTCCTTGCCGGCTGCGGTGGATCGTCCGAGGTGCAGGAGCTTTCCGAAGCATCCCGGAAGACATTGATCCAAAGGAAAGTCGACGTCGAGCAGCGACCGGCGAAATCGTCGAAGGCCGGCCAGGGCTCGTCGAATGGACGGCCGCCCGCACGGTGACCATCGACCACTCAAATGGAAAGGCAATCGGATGAACAATCACGCTCAAAACCCGCTCAGAGACAGGGTTCCCGGTGAGGCTCTCCTGTCCCCCGCCAGCTCTCGTCGTCATTCCCGCACGGGCTTCACCCTGATCGAGCTGCTGGTTGTCATCTCGATCATCGCGGTCCTGATCGCGTTGCTCCTGCCCGCCGTCCAGTCGGCGCGGGAAGCCGCGCGCCGAGCCCAGTGTGTGAATAACCTGAAACAGCTCGGGCTGGCACTGGCGAATTATGAAAACTCAAACAGCATTTACCCATACGGGATGGCCCGCGAGAATTGCGGGCCGAACTGCTCGTTCAGTCCCAACGGCTATTTCGTCGGCAGCAGCATGTTCGTCCGGATTCTTCCGTTCATCGAGCAGCAAGTCCTGGCGAACGCGTACAACTTTAGTCTGATCAACTGGACTGCGGACAATGGCACGGTCGGTGCCACGGGCGTGAGCGTTCTGTGGTGTCCGAGCGATGGATTGATCGGCGGCCTGCATGTTCCGTTCGCGGGATGGGGGTGGGACGGATCGACCCAGGTACTGACCTACACGAGCTACGCGGGCAACATGGGGACGTTTTGCAAGGTCCCCATCTCCGTGACCTCGCCGGCCCAGCATCAGGCCATTTTGAACCAGGCCAACGGCCCGTTCTACTATCTCGGCTGGCCGAGCTGGAACCCGCCCGCGCAACCCAACCCGATCGCCCCGCTCAATCCCGGCAGTGTTCGACCCGCGACCCTGGCGTCGATCACCGACGGGCTCTCCAACACGTTCGCTTTCGGTGAAAAGGCCCACGGCAAATTCAGCCAGGTCCCCGACGCCTATTATTCCATCGACTTTTACTACAACGGCGCCTGGGTTTCAGGAGGCTTCGGAGATACACTTTTCACGACGCTTTATCCAATGAATCCGTTCGGCCGGATCGGCGGCGACCCCAACGGCGACTTTTTCTACAGCTTCGACGCCCAGGAAGACAATTTTTCGCTCGCCGCATCGAGCTTCCATCCCGGCGGCTGTAACTTCGCGTTCCTGGACGGCTCGGTGCGCTTCATCAAGGATTCGATCAACACATGGCCCTACAACCCGGCGAACGGCGCGCCGACGAACGTTTCCTACAATCCGGCGACGGGCCTGTTCGCGGCCGGGCCTCCGTCGGGGATCTACCAATCCCTCTCCACCCGAGCCGGGGGAGAGATCGTGAGCGCGGACCAGTACTGAGCGACTCGAGCCCTGGTACATCCTGTCCGCCGTCGGATACCTCGGCTAGAATCAGTTGCTGCGCTGCTCCAGACCAAGCCCACCGCGCCATCGTGCCAGGAATCAAACCATGCGGCGAGCCAACCTTCGATCGGAGGAGAAACCGACGATGCACGCCACGCACCTGCTGACCCAGTCCTCGTTTTGGATAAAGAGCCGGACACTCGCTCTCTCGACGGCCCTGGTCGTTCTGGCGCTGGGCGGTCTCGACGCCCAGGGGCAGGACCTGCCCCGCAAGGACGGCTGGATTCCGCTGTTCAACGGCAAGGACCTGGACGGCTGGAAACCCAAGATCAAGGGATACGACCTCGGCGAGAACTATGGAAATACGTTCCGCGTGGAGAACGGCCTCTTGAAGGTGTTGTACGATCGCTATTCCCAGTTCGACGGCAAGTTCGGGCACCTCTTCTACAAGACCCGTTTTTCCCACTACCGGCTGCGGGTCGAATATCGGTTTGTCGGGGACCAGTGCAAGGGCGGTCCGAGCTGGGCACTCCGCAACAGCGGCGTCATGATCCACGGCCAGTCACCGGAAAGTATGAGGAAAGACCAGGACTTCCCCGTCTCCATCGAAGTCCAGCTCTTGGGCGGCACCGGCCGTGGCGATCGCCCCACCGGCAACGTCTGCACGCCGGGCACCAACATCGTCATGAAAGACCGGCTGATCACCCAGCACTGCACCAACTCGCATTCGAAGACCTATCAAGGCGACGAGTGGGTGGCAGTGGAAGTGGAGGTCCACGGCAACGGCATCATCAAGCACGTCGTCGACGGTGAGACCGTGATCGAATACGAGAAAGCCCAGCTTGATGAGAACGATCCGGACGGTCGGAAGTTGATCAAGAACGGCGACAAGATGCTCCACGAAGGGACGATCTCACTCCAGTCCGAAAGCCACCCGATCGAATTCCGAAAGGTGGAGATCCTCCTTCTGTCGGAATAGCCAGCGCGATCGGCTCACCGCGTCGCCGGCATCTCATAACTGACCGAGACCATCTGGGGCTCCGCGCCGGCTGGGATCGTGTAGCTGGCTGGCAGCCTCGCGATCGTTTCGGAGTGAGACTTGCTCTGTGTCCCTTCTTTCCATCGATGAACGACGCGGAAGGGATGGACCGTCTTCGACGCCATCGGATCGCGGTAGTCGGCGTCGACCCGGAAGCTCTGCACGCCGACCGTGTTGTTACCGGTCATCGAAAACCGGAGGAGCGCCTTGCGCGTCCCGGGCGGCCACTTTGCCACGCGAAAATGCTCGGTCCGTCCTTGCGTCGGCCCGACCATCGTGGCGACCTCGCGCCAGGTCCGGCCGTTATCGGTGCTGGCGGCCACCAGGATGCGATCCTTCTCGCTGCGCGCTCGGATCTGGGCACTGAAGCCGAGCGCGACCAGGTCGCCGGGCACCTCGACCGGGACGGTCATGACCCCGGTGCCTCCTTTCCACCAGCACGCGTCGTAACGAAGGTCGACGTTGTCGAAGACGACGCCCATCGTGCCGCTCGTCTCGTTCTTGTCGAAAGAGGCATCCGGGGTGATCCGGCAGGATATCGTGCGCGTGGCGATCGCCGGGTCGGCGTCGGCCGCGACCGTGATCGTGTTCTTGCCTTTGCCGAGCCAGGGAAGTGTGCGCGGGGCATGCTGGAAGTCGTTCTCGACCTGGAAGGCGCCCAAGCCCGCGGCCCCGGTGAGCTCGATGCGCAGCCAGTATGCATAGCGGCGGAACATCTTCTCTTTCAGGTCGATCGTCGCCTCGGTGGGTCTGTCGATCGAGGCGGAATAGATCTTCGTGAAGGATCGGCCGTTGTTCGTCGAGATCGAGACGGTCAGCTTGTCGCCCGCCGATCGGCCGGCAGCCTTGAGCCGGAGCCGGCCACCGAGATAAACGTAAGGAGACACCATCGGGATGACCGCAACGCCCGGCCGGCCGGCCGCTTTGACGCGGAGCGCCGGCGAGCCGCCCGAGGTGAGGTTTTCGTAGACCTCTGTGCCGGACGCCAGGTCCCTCGCGCGGAGGTTGGGCGAATATCGGTGGGTGCCGTTGGCGGCCACACCGCCGCGATACCCGGGGAAGAATTCGTTGACGTAAACCAGGTCGTTTTCGGGCGCCCGGGCCTTGAGGCCGTCCCAGCTCGGGTCGACGTCCATGTTGACGTGCAGGCCACGGTTGCCGGCTTCTCGAAGGAACGACTCGCCGGGCCGGAGTGAGAAGAGCGCGCGGTGGCCGACCTGGTAGCCGTATTCGTAGACCTCGCTCTTGCGGTCATACTCGACCATGGTGGCATCCCAGCCGTGCGTCCGGGCCGGGAGGTAACCCATCCGATAGAACGGGCAATGCGCCAGGAGCGGCGGCCCCTCGGCCTTCCAGCCCATCCAGCCGTCCTTGCGCATCAGTTGCATGATCTTCTCGCCGTTCTTCTGATAACCAGGGTTCCTGGCATACCAGCCGGCAATGGAGGCGGCGACCTCGTCGACCGAGGCGGCGACTCCGTCATCGGGGCGCGGGAAGAAGGTGATGAGCGACCCATCGAACATGTGCCAACCGTCGCGGTAGCGAACCTCGGGAACACTGTGGCCGTTCAAGATCCGCCCCCGCGCCTCGCGCCCGTCCTCGCGGTTCAAGGCCTCGACCAGGGCCGAACAGCAGCAGCACATGCAGTAGCCGTAGACGTTGAAGATCTTGACCGGGTCGTGCGCCTCCCAGTCACCCGCCAGATGCTCGTTCGGGGGCGTCGTTTGATGGCGATACTTGACCACGGCGGTCCAGAGGGCCTTGGCCCGCTCTTGCTCGCTCATGCCGGGCTTTGCAAACGACTTGACGATGTTCTCGACAGTCGTCACGTCATCGATCTTGTCGGAGAGGACTTTCAGTTGATTGACCCGGCCACCGGGAGCGCTGCGTTCCTGGGCCCGGATCGAGACGGGAGCCAGGAAGATCAGCGCCGCCAACAGGATCGTGTTTCGCATCGTGGCCCTCGAGGGATCGTGCCGCGGACCTGGGAATTCGCCGTTGTCTCCGAGTCTGACACGAGGCCGCTGACCTTGCAACGCCCTGTCGAGTAGTCGGAGCACGGTATCGATTGATCGACCGTGCTTGGCGAATTCGCGCGATCGTGCTAAAGTGGTTCAGTTAAGGAGAGAATGTGCTATGACGATTCATTTATCAGGAGACCGGGAACAGTTCGTTCGCTCCCTGGTGCAGGGCGGCGAATACGCCTCGGAAGAAGAGGTGATCGACGAAGCCCTACGTCTCTTCCAAGAGCTCGACGAGCAAGCCAAGTTAGCCGAATTGCGTCGCGAGATCGCTATCGGCATCGAGCAAGCCGACAGGGGAGAACTCGCCCCGTTCGACCCGCAGGCCACGTTAGCGCGCGTTCGCTCGCGTCAGGACGCGAACATAAGGGAACCCTGATGGCGGAAGTCCGTCGTTCACCCCAGGCGGAAACGGACTTGGAGATGATCCTTATCGATCTCAACCAGAAGTACCGGGCCGCAGCCGAACGCTACGCCGCGGCCTTTGACGAGAAAAGCCAGACACTAGCCCGATTCCCGGAGATCGGTCGTCTCCGCCCAGAAATCGCTCCAAACGTTCGAAGCACGCTGGTTCACCCATACGTCGTCTTCTACCGCCTCGAGGGCGAGGTGGTGCAGATCATCCGTATCCTGCATGGGAAGAGAGATTTGCGAAGCATCATGCAGGCGGAGTCCGAGGGATAACTGAGGGAACTGAGCGCCCTTTTCGACCATCGTGATTTGTGTGCCTCATTTCTGAGAGATCTGCATGCGGTGGGCCAATGGACCTCCCTGCGAGCCTTGGATTACCCTTCTTCAGCTATGGACTATTCCAACCGGCCCAGATTGGTTTCGGTCAGATCCGACCGTTCGTCCGGACTGTCGAGCGTGGCTGGACCACGAGCGGAACCTTGCTCGAACGAGATGGGTTGCCGCTGCTCGATCACGGGTCTGAGCAGATTCTCGGAAGTCTGATTCACTTCGATCCAGTACGCTCAGCCGAAGCCTACACTGCAATCAATGCCATCGAACCCGACAAGCTCTACCTATGGCAGGTGACGACGGTCTTCCGGGACGGCCAAGAGACGGATGCCAACATCCTGTTCGGCAGGAGCCCCCATAAGGGTAGCATTCACCCCGAGTACGAGACCTGGGATGGGTCCAAGGAGCCCTTATTCACGTCGGCGATGACGGTCATCCAGGAGACGCTGGAGCAGAACCAGCAATTCGGCTGGAACTTGGAACCATTCTTCCGACTTCAGATGGCTTACCTGTTGCTCTGGTGCGCTATCGAGCGGTTCGTCTCCTTCAAGTACCACCTCGGGGGTCAGGTGATTGAAAAGATCCGCAGGTTGGCCGACGATTCGGCCTTCGTCGAGGCACTCCGGGAGCTCGGAGGCGAAAATCGTGAGGTAGTCCGCTCCGACGATCCGAGGAACAAGGAAGTGCTGAGGCGGGACAACCCCAGGAAAGCGCTCGACTACTACTACCAAATCCGGTCGAACATCACTCACCGGGGGAAATCGGCAGTCCGCGATTACGGCATGCTCCTGGCCTCACTCACGGAGCTGCACGCGATCTTCCAGCGTGTTCTCCAGGCCGAATTCTCGACAGGTTGGAAATGAACGAGCGAGACCAAACCGCCCTCGCCGCCTGAACCGACAAGCCGCAGCCGCAAGCGTACAGGTCACTTCCTAGAACATCGACTACCGCAGGGCCTCGATCAGATCATCCACCTGGCGCCGGAACGTGGACCAGTCCTCGGGGGGAAACAGGGCGTCGTGGTCGCGCTGGCCCAGTTTGAACGCGGCCATGCGGGTCGCGATCAATTTGCGCGCGGCGCGCGCGGCGGGGGCACCAGGATGCTGTGCGGCGAGCCGGTCCAGTGTGATCAATCGCCGGTAATCGTCGAGCCCCTCCCGCAACCGCTCGAACTCGACGGAAGGGATGAGCTGCCCGTCTGGCGAGCAGTTGCACCAGGCGTAGTCGTCCTCCCGGCAGTCCAGTGCATAATAAGGGTCGCCCGCCACCACGTTCCAGTGCCACGAGAGCCGGAACTTCATGCCGTACTGCTTGGCGGCCTTGTACATGTAGGTGCCGAACGTCCAGCGGTTGCCTCCGTTGTAGAAAGCCCAGTCTCGTCCCGTGTTGTGAAGCAGCCGCACGGAGGCCTCGTCATGCTCGTTCCAGGCGACCGCGTGCAGGGCCTTCGAAAGCCGGAAGTGGGGATCCTTCTGGTCGTTGCCCGTAAAGCTGCTGGCCCCCGTGAAAAAGGGCGGCCCCTTGGGAAACGCCCGCCGGTATGCCTCCGCATTCTCCGCCGCCCGGACCAGATCGTCGCCGATCGGTTCGTCAGCCAGGTTGTAATAAACGGGAATCCATCGGTTCCGGCCGGCGTGCTCCTGAACCTGAGAGTAGATCGCCTTGACGAACGAGGCGTAATCGTGGAACCCGGCGGCGCTCATCGCGCTCTTGTCCTGGTAGTACGCATCCAAACCCGAAACACCGCCGCCGTAACCGGCCACCGCCAGGAAGCCGAGCTCCTTGACGAGCCTCATCTGCGCATCGGCTGCCGTGAAATCGAGGACAGGCTTGCCCCGGTCGAACCGTTGGTACGCGATTGCCGGCAGCCCGCTGCAGGCTGTGAAGCCATAATCGCGCATTTTGCGCAGGCTTTTGGTCACCATTTGCTGGTTGTACCTGGCGGCCGCAAGATCCTCGCCGGACCAGGGGATACCGATCGTGTAGCCGAACGGGCCGGCGGGGATGTCCACCGTGTCCAACCGGCCGGCGCGGACGCGAAACTCGAGCGGGAGAACGGTGGTTTCCCCCTTCTCGGCACGGATCGTGATCGTCCCCTTGTAGACGCCCCGCCTGGCTTCGGGGGGTGTTCGGACCGTCAGCCATATTCGCCTGGTCAGCCCCTGCGGCATGTTCACGACCCCGCCCGGCATGATCAGGCGGGGGGTGATCGTGTAGACGGTTCCATCCCCCGTGACCCGGCCGATGCGGTACGAGACGTAACCCAGGTCGATGGCGGCGGCGGGGATCGTTGCGGCGGGCCCGGTCAGATCACCGACGGTCACCTTGACCGTCCCCAGGTCGCGCAAGGGCACCACGGCCGCGGTCACCGGTTCGTACTCACCGGCGAACGCCTCGCCGCGGAGAACATCGCCCACCTCCCGCTCCACTGGGGTGTCGTTGTAAGAAACATCCCGCATCACGTCGCGCTGGAAGACCAAGAAGCCCCGGCGCCGGTCCGCTTCGGTTGGTCGGAGGGGGTCGCCCGTGGGAGGAGGGAGAACTCGCTTGAAGTAGTTGTCGAAGTAGAAACGGCGCCTGGCTTCCACATACTTCAGAAACGCCTCGCCCTGAGCGGCTTTCTGCACGGGGAAGATCACGACGGCCGAGACGCAGCAGGCCCAGTTTTCCCCCTGGAATTCCAGGTTCAGTTGGCCGTCTGTCACGTCCACGTCAAAACGCTTTTCCCGGAAGTAGGCCTTCTGGTACTTGTCGAACGTGACGTCGGTGGGCAGGTCATCGAGGTTCCAGAACCGGAAATACTTCGCCTTGAACGCCTCGAAATCCATGGTCTCTTCTACGACTGGCCGTCCTTCGGCCAGGATCGCGCGCCTGCGAAAGGTCTGATACTCTCCCCAGAATCCCGAGGGGCTGTCGATATTGACGAAGACACGGTACTTGCCGTTGGGGACGTCGACCGCCAGACCGCCGGCCTCGATGCAGAGGAAGTCCTGGTAGAGCGGATCGGGCTGGAGGGCGTCGAAGGCGCGCCAGATCCTTGCGTCTTTCAGACCGTAGCCCCGCCCGCGGCTGTAAAGGGTGGCCGGCGTGATCGGAGTGAACCCTTCCATCACCGGGCTGGTGCTCGTCCCGAAATCGTAGGCATGCAGCCCATCGAAGCTCGCCAAGGCCGGTGTGTCGTCACGCTCCAGGCGCAGGTTGTCCAGGAACAGCGGGGCGGCCGGCTTTTCGCCGATCCCGAACACCAGCCGGGTGATTCCGCTCAGGTTCAACATCCGCCCCGGCCTCGCCTTCTCCCCCCACGTAAAGCTGCTTGACGGGGACGATCAGCGTGCTCTTGCCCGGGGGCACGATCGTCGAGTAATTCACGCGGGTCCAGTAATCTCGGGTTTCGGTGTCACGAATCTCAACGTCCAGGTTCAACGGTTTCCGGGAGTCGGTGAAAAGGTCGGCCTTGAGGAAGTCGTATCCGAGCCAGTTCTGCGGCTGATCCAAGCTCACATAAGACGAGTCGATCCGCAGCGCTCTTCGACCCGTGGTGGCGTGCATCTCGACAAGGACGCCCCCGGAAAAGGGGTTGCCGTCCTCGAAGGAGGTGATCGGCTTGACGCCGGGGCCGTCGGCGACAGCGCTCGTCGCCTCGAGCCGCGTTCCGCAGAGGCAGCAGGGGACGACCAGGGACATCGCCAGGGACACTACGCGGATTGAATCACGCATCACTCGAGCTCCCGATGCCAAACGTGAGCGTCCGAACGCCGAACGCCGGAGGATTGCGACGCCCATCGTACCCATTTTGGGGGAGTTCGACGATGGAATGGTGGGGATGCCTCACTTGCCCGGGATGTCGGAAGCCCCGCAAACGACGAAGTCTCAACGGAAGTGTGGCAATACCGGCAATCAATCCCCAGGCCGGACACATGGTGCTCGTGCGAGAAGGGCACGGGCTACGTCCGAACGACCCGCACCTGGGTCTGGTACGGGGACTGCATGAACAGATAACCGTTCCCGTAGATCGAGGACTTGCGTCAGTAGTAGGATGAGGTGAGTCCCTGGAGTTAGGCCCGTATCTTGGCGGGCCGGGCTGCTGAGTCCTTGCATCAGTGAACGCGGAAGGTGTCATGCGAACCCACTTCATCGGGGTCGATTCCTGGATCATCCAGGACGGCAACTACGGCGACTTCCACGTGGGGGAGGAGTCCAGGTTTGCACTGGAGTTTTATCCCCACGCGCTTCAGTCCGTCGATACCCCGATCCCGATGGCGGAGCGGCTGAGGGGAAGTCGTTATAGAATCCGGGGTCTGGTCGCGCATACAGGGCCCTCGGTGTGGGTGGTCGATTTCGGCGTCCTAGCGTACGAGAACCGCGACCCGCCGCCATTCGCCCGTCTCGGCAGTTGGGTGGAGGGGACGTTCTATTTGGGGATCGATCCATTGCTGATTATCTCCTGGAGTGTGAACGGATCGGGTGAAGTCGTCGGCCCAATCCATCATGCAGCAGACTCATCCTGCTCCGGCGAGACAGTTCGTAGCTCCGTGGAACGCGAAGGGGACATTCTTGTTGCTGCAAGCAAATGACGAGGCCCGGGTAATCTCGGGATCTCTTCTCCTTTCGGCCCCGCATGATCTGAGACTCGACTGGAGACCCAACTGTGCAGCGATCGATCGGGTCCAGATTTCAGTCGCGTAGGGGCGGTCCGGGCGGATCGAGAGCTTGGTCGACGCGGATTCGATTCGGCTTCGGTCGTCGGAGCGTCGGCGGACTCCGGCCAATTCCGCGCCCCAGACTCCCCATTCGCCGTCGAGCAATCGGAATGTCCCCTTTGCCCTCCTATGTCGCGCTTATTTCGAGGAGTGACAAACGGCCTTATCCACCCATTACTTCCATATGGCCCTGGGTATGGGCGGGCGCCTTGGACAGCCTGATCTGAACGTCATACCCCAGGAGGGTAATAAAGCGAAGCAGCCTATCGGTGGAAAATCCATCGAGGCGGCCTCTGAGCAGATCGGACACCTTGGGCTGCCGGAGACCAAGCAGCTTGCCAGCTTCGGCCTGGGTAAGACGCCGGCGCTGGATGATCCTTAGAATCTCAGCGGCAAGCTCGGATTTTGCCAGGTATTCCTCGGAGTTTTCAATCCCGAGGTCGGCAAACACGTTGCCGCTGCTATCGTGGACGGTGGTGTCGCCGCTCATTGTTTCCTACTCCTCTGCAGTTTCTCGTGATCGTCGGACGCCGTTTTCAGGCGTGCCTTGATTAGGTCGATGTCGTGCTTGGGCGTTTCGATGCCTTTCTTGGATTTCTTCTGAAAAACGTGCAGCACGTAAACGGTGCCTTGAAACTTTACCGTGTAAACCGCCCGGTAGGTGCTGCCGTCGTGATTTTCTACGACCTTAAGGACGCTCGCGCCGCCAAAGCCCCGCAACGGCTTGGCGTTTGGTGGCTTCAGGTTAATCTGCGCCAAATGTAGAGCATGTCCCATCGCCTTCCGGACTTCGTCGGGGAACTGAAGTAAATCCTCTTTGGACGACCCGATCCACTTCAGCGGTTTCGGTGCGGGCTTGGCCGGTTGATCTTCCATAAGACAATATCCCTTTTTTGGGATAACAAGTCAAGCAAGAACCGTAAAGAGTCGTGACAATCAGGAAAAACTCGTGAAATGGGATTTATCGACGAAGATTACAGGCATTGTACGTACACGTGCATCCTAGGGGCAAAATGAAGAAGGTTGTATCCGGCGGGCCGGCAAACAGAACGGCTCTCCAGGGGCCTTTTCGGCCCTTCGGATACAATCCCGTTGAATTGAGCCGCTTCGCGGGGGGTGCTCTCCCTTTGGTATTTCAATCGCCCGCCCAGTTCGCTCCCTGAGGTGTCCCCGGAACCATGGCGTAATTATTCGCTGGGCCGCGGACATCCCCGTTGCACGGAAAATTCCTTTGCGGGACACTTGGGCTACACGGGGTCTTGGACTATCCGGACTGGACGTGTCGAGGCAAACCCGATGGGTCCGGACCTCGCGCGGCTCGTTTGCTGGCGATGATCGTGTATCCAAGGTGATCTCGCGGCGTACGTCGCACGCATCTCGGCTCGGCGCGATCTTTGCCGTTCAACTCCGGGTCCGGTGTCATGGCCAAGCTGACGCTCCGCGTCTTCCTCTCGTCCCCCGGCGACGTCGGTCTCGAGCGGCTCCTCCTTTTCGCCCTCCCGACCGAAGGCTGCACGACCGACGGCCAAACAACCAGCCGCCACCACCAACTTCGGAAGAGGCTCCTCATGAATCGCCTGTTGATCTGCGGCGCGCTACTGGCGAGCACCAGCGCCCACGCCGCGCCCACGCCCGCCGCGGCCGTCGAGGCTCCCAAGCTCGTGGTGGTCGTGGTCGTC
>JBIOJM010000100.1:0-28248 GCA_044450785.1 Isosphaerales bacterium | reverse complement strand
CGGTTCGGCGCGCGGAAGCCGGTTGTTTGAGGACATAATCATGATACAGCTTCGCAATCTGTGGTTATCGCTTGGCGGGCCTGCGAGCCCACTGGGCTCGCAAGTGACTCCCCCGGCCTGGGCCAAATCCATTTCACCGGACAACACCTCGGACCAGCAGTCCACGACTGGAGGGAATAACGGCCAGGTCATCTACTTTCAACACGGACTGATTTACTGGCGAGACCGGCTCGTGGGGCCAGACGGATCATCGGCACCAATCGTCATGCTCTATGACACGCCCACCATGGGTTTTGACACGTCGGCACGGTTCAGGCTCCAATTGCTGGATCAGTTCGCGGACGCCAACGGACTGGTCATCGTCAACTATGACCTGGGGGCTTACAAAACCAATACCGGTAAGCCTGACCTCGACGCCGGCATCCCCATTGCGGACAACCCTTTTGTCGACACCAACGACTCCGCCTGGATGACAGGACAGGCCCTGGCCGCCGTCGCCATGGCGAACGACATGACCAGCGCCGCGCTCATCCTCCGCGGGATGCTCAACTTCGAGTGGTCGTCCAGCGGGGATCTGCTCCGATACACGGGCAATACCAAGCGGTTCAGCGGCCTCGATCCCTCCACGCAAATTGCCGGCTGCCACATTGCCTGGAAGTTCGCGCAATCCGCGGGCAATTCCGTGGTTCAGGATCTGGCCAGAGGCGTGATCGGGAAGTGGGTCGACGAGCTGTTCCGCTGCAACGGAACGCTCGGACCGAGTGGTCCGAAAATGCTGGTGCCGGGACTGATCGCGCTTCATCAGGTCGCCAACCGGATGGGGCTCGATCAGACCCGGCTGGACCACCTGACCCTCCTGCTGAATGAACAGAAGGTGGCCGTCGCGGTCGTGAGCTTCGGCGTCTTGTCGACTCTCGCGGTTCTCGACGATCCAACGCTGTACGCCCTGTGCCTGGCGACCGAGGCCGGACTCGACCAGGCGTCACTGGGAATTCCCAAGTGGCTCGCAATCAAATTGGGAATCCAGAGTCCGACGGCCACGACGCCGCTGGACACGAGCGGACTCAATCTCATGTTTTGGGAAGACCTTGTCATGCACGACTACGCGCCGACCGCGCTCCTCAACGTCGTCACGACGAGCCTGGCAACACTCACGTCGAGCTACAAGATGATGCCGTTTCAGTGGCTGGCCGGCGCCCCGTCCGGGGTGGCGGCGTGTGAAGCGTTTCTCACCGATTGGTCGGCGGCGAATGGAGACGCAGGTTCCCAGACCCCATCCCAGGGAGATTACTTGTGGCGGACCGACAAACGCGACGGCCCCGGAAACGATACTTATAATCGTGTGGATTACCTCGTCCTTCGGGGGTTGTTCAACCTGGACCCGAGCGGCTGGCAAAATGCGCCCGACCATTTCGGAGTGAGCTTTGATTTGCCGATCCCGCAATTGGGCTCGGTCCATTTCTCGGGCAGTATCAACAGCAACGGCGCTTTCTCACTTGCCGGCAGCGAGACCCTGGCTCCGTTCGGGTTCAAACTCGAGAGCGCGGACTTCACTTTCGACAGCGCCGGGATCAGCGTGCGGGCCGACCTGCAACTGCTGAATTGGAACGTCGCGCATGTCTCGGGCGCCCTCGACCTGCTGGGTGGCTTTTCGCTCGGCACCAGCATCAGCCTGTCCGCCCTGGGCGGCCCGCTCGCATCCGTCCTGAGTGGGCAAGTCCAGCTCCTGCTCGACGCGGGCGGAGTGACTCTCGACGGGTCACTGGGCATTCCCGCGATCGGCGGCAGCTTCCATGTCCACGCGTCGATCCATTCCGACGGCAGGATCGACATCGCCGGTATTCCCGCAAGCTTTACCAATTTTCCAGCGCGGGAAGCGGCCCGCCTGTGGCATGGTGTGGGAGCAGCCGTCAGCCAGATCGCCGGCGCCCTGACGCATGCGGGTCACACCCTCGGCGAAGCCGCGGACGCCCTGATGAAGGGTGCAAACGCGGACCTCAACGCGACCGCCCAGGCGTTTCAGAGCATCGGTCGCAAAGCAGCGGACGTTGCGGACGCCCTCAAGTCTCTGAGCGGTGGCACGCCCGGGCACGCCCTGATCCGCGCCGCTCTCGAGTCTGCACACTACGCCGGCGACGAAGTGTCCCAGGCGATGAAGCACGCGTACGCAGAGATTCCTCATCAGGACGTGGCGCCGGTCCCCGCCGTCAATACATGGCTGATCCCCCACGTCGACACGCCGGCGGGGCCGCACGTCAACATCTGGGCGATCCCCCATGTCGACAGTCCCGCCGGGCCTCACGTGAATGTTTGGGCGATCCCTCATGTGGATGCACACGGTCCTCATTCGGACGTTGGTCATTCCGACGGGCACCCCTTGCATGTTGATCACAGCGCTTTCCACCATCATGGCGACGCTCCCGGTCCGCACGTGGATACCCCACATATTGACGCCTTCGTCCCGCCGCACATTGACACGCCGCACCAACACCACACGGACGGTCCTGTCCCGCCCCACGTCGATCGGCCGCACCAGAACCACACGGACGGGCCTTTTCCACCCCATGGAGATACCCCGCACCAGAACCATCTCGACACTCCGCCGCAAGGACGCATCGATCTACCGTAGGATTTCTCAAGTGGACCTCCGCAAGGATCTGGTGTCATGACGGTGGAACTTCGCCCGCTCGGCGTCGCCTGTAACCTGGCGTGTACGTACTGCTACCAGAACCCGATCCGGGAGGCCGGCAACGTACGGGCTCGATACGACATCGAAGTCATGAAACAGGCGGTCCAGAAGGAAGGAGGGCCATTCGCGCTCTTCGGCGGAGAGCCATTGCTCTTGCCCCTTGATGATCTTGAAGCCTTGCTCGCATGGGGCTTCGAGATGTACGGCGGTAGCGGACTCCAGACGAACGGGGTGCTGATCCAGGACGAGCATATCGATCTGTTCATTCGCTACAAGGTCGGCGTTGGTGTATCGATCGACGGCCCGGACGAGCTGAACGACTACCGATGGGCCGGAAGCCTGGAGCGAACTCGCGAGCAGACCGCAAGAAGCGAAGCGACGATTCACCGGCTGCTCGCGAGTGGCCTCAGTCCCACGGTTATCGTCACGCTTCATCGGGCTAACGCATCCCGGGAGCGACTCTCTCGGTTGTGTGACTGGATCGCCGGCCTGGACGTGGCCGGGGTTCGATTCTTGCGCCTGCATTTGCTGGAAGTCGAGAGTCCGGCCGTGCGAGAGTGCTCTGCCCTGAGCATCGATGAGAACCTCGAGGTGCTCATGACCATGGCGGAATTGCAAGGCCGGCTTCTCCACCTCCGATTTGACCTGTTCGGTGAGACCGAGAGTCTCCTCGCCGGCCAGGATGAGAGTGTCTCGTGCGTGTGGCGGGCGTGCGACCCTTTGACGACGCCTGCCGTTCGGGGCATCGAAGGCGACGGGCAGAGAAGCAACTGTAGCCGGACGAACAAGCTGGGAATCGACTTCGTCAAAGCGGATGCCCCAACCTATGAGCGATACCTGGCCCTTTACCACACGCCGTACGAATGTGGCGGATGCGCCGGGTGTCGGTTCTTTCTCTTCTGCAAAGGACAATGCCCGGGCACCGCCATCGACGGTGACTGGAGAAATCGATCCGAAGACTGTCGGGTCTGGTTTGGATTGTTTGAGGAAGCCGAGCGCAAACTCCTCGCCCGCGGGTTTAGTCCGCTCTCGGCGCACCCGGTTCGCGTCAAATTGGAGAAGGCGATGCTGGCCGCCTGGGCCACCGGTCAAAATCCATCACTGAAGTCTCTTCTGGAACAGGTCACCTGAAATGCCGCAACCGGCAAGAGACGACGTCGCACCGTCTTTCGGAATGGAACGCCTCCCATTCCGTCTGCCCGACTTCGTTCGCGTGGCGTGGGTCAGCGCGACCGCCCGCAAGATCTGGGAGCCTCGCTTCCGAAGTGTTTCCGACGTCCTGTTCACACTCCAGTGGGCCTCGGTTCGATCCGGGCATCGCAAGTGTTGTAAACTCGTGGTCCCCTCAGGCGAATTCTACGAACGTTTCACTGCCGAGCTGTCGTCCGAAGGGATCTCCTGCGAGCCGGTGCAGCAGCTCCCAGAGGCTTCCTACCACGTCGGTGCGACGCCGGCCGGGCCGGGGGAACGACACCACGTACTCGTCGCGATCGGCCACCGGCGAGATGCTCAGCTTCTGAGAGACGCTTTGCGAACGGCCGATATCGATACGGAGCTGTCGCTGCTCGGAGCGCACGAGTGCTGTCGCTCTGCTTTCGTGACGATGTGGCGAGACGCGCGATTCATCGATTTCACATGGCCCATCGCCGCGAGGACCGTCGGGATGCCCACCCCCACGCGGACGATTGAAATCGAGCATCCTTCGCTCGCCAGCTCTCTCTGGAAATGGGTCGGAATCCGGATGCTCTTCACCACCCCATGCCGCTTCAATTGCCCCACCGCGATCCAGTCAGCCGACGAGATCGCGCGTCTGGGGAACGAGCTTGGCCATGGCCAAGAAATCGAATGGGCCCGTGAAATCCTCACTTGGCCGGTCGAATGGAGTGCCCTGCACGGGATCGCGGAGATTCGCACTCCCGTATGCAAGATCATCGCCGCAACTGACGCGACCCCGACGAAGTACACCATCCGGGTGCATGGCGGTCGACTCCCGTCCGAAGGAGTCACGGGTCTGTCTTTCCCCTATTCAAAGTCTTCGCAGCGCGAACTCAAAATCCTTCAGTGAATCGCAACGGAAGGGGTCGCCGGGTCTTGGCAAACCTGGCTCGAATTTGGAGCTGGTCTGGGGCATTGGCTTCGGGACGGGCGGGATGGCCACGTATCTGGGCTGCATCCTGGCCTTGGAGGTGCGATGAGGACGTCGCGTGCGATCACTTGCGCGTAGATAAAGAAACTCGCTCGAGGTGCGCGACCGCGAGTCAATGGTCTGAAAGGCCCTGACAACAGGCCCGTCTTCCTTCGGCCTTCAGCCTTGCACAGTATTGCCCCCCAACTCCGCATCCCTGACATATCCATTGTTTTCCAAAGAAACACCCGAATGCGTCTGGTCACCCTTTCGAAGACCAATCGTCCCAAAAAGTTACTGTCACCGGCGAGTGAAGGTGAAATGGAGAGCGGCCTCGCGCAAGTGGTTTCCTGTGAAGAGATATCGTCATACAAGCCTCCAATTTCTGTGACGGTATGACAGTGGTGACAGTAACTTTTGCCCCAAAGTGCGCCGGTGGGGGATCTTCGTCCCCGGCGTTCATGCCATGACCGTTCACCCCCTCTGCATCCGATTCGGTCTGTGTCTACTGCCGACGGCCTACTGCCCACCGCGAACTGCCTATTTCCTGCCGCCTACTGTCCACCGCCTACCGCCTACCGCCTGCTCCCTACTGCTTACTGCCTACTGCTTACTGCCTACTGCTTACTGCCTACTGTTTACTGCATAGACCGCCTGACCGCCTCCGGATCGCGGTTCAGGACTTGACAACCCTGGAGGTTCGGTTAGAGTCACCACAGCACATGTCTGTTCCCGATCGCGGCCGGTTCCGCTCCGAATGCGCCATTGAACGCGAAAGCCGCCATGGGACCGCTTCATCAACCTGTTCTGGTCGACGAGGTTGTGGCCCAGTTGGCGCCTCGAGAGGGTGCCGGGTTGATCATCGTCGACGGGACGATCGGTGGCGGCGGTCACACCCTGGCGCTGGCGCATCGGGTCGGAGCAAGCGGGCGGTTGATCGGGCTGGATCGTGACCCGGCGATGTTGGCCCTGGCCGAATCAGCGATTCAGGCTTCGGGCCCGCCGGCGCAGGTAACCCTGCTGCATGCGGCGTATCGGGACATGCGCCGGGTGCTCGATGAACTGAGAATCGACCGCGTCCATGGGGTCCTGCTGGACCTGGGACTCTCGTCCGACCAGCTTGCCTGGGAGGACCGAGGTTTTAGCTTCGCGACCGACGGACCGCTTGACATGCGATTTGACGCGGACGAGTCCGGTCCGACGGCGGCCGAGCTGGTCAACCAGTTACGCGAGGAAGAGCTGGCCCAGTTGTTCTTTGACTTCGGGGAGGAGCGGTTCAGCCGGCGGATTGCCCGCCGGATCGTGGAAGAACGGCGGAGCGAGTCAATCCGCACCACCGCCCAACTGGCCGGCTTGGTGCGCCGGAGCATACCCGGCCGGGCGCGACACGGGTCGATCGACCCGGCCACCCGCGTGTTCCAGGCGCTGCGCATCGCGGTCAACGATGAGCTCGGTCAGCTCGACGCCGTGCTTCAAGCAATCCCCGAGATGCTGGTGCCGGGCGGACGCGCCGCGGTCATCAGCTTCCATTCGCTGGAAGACCGCCGCGTCAAGTGGGCATTCAAGACCAATCCGAATCTGACCGTCCTGACCAAAAAACCTGTCACCGCGACGGCCCACGAAGTGGCCGTCAACCCGCGAGCGCGTAGCGCCAAACTGAGGGTGGTGGAGCGATGCCCGAACCTGTCGTGATCATCGGGCCGGCTGCACGGCCGGCTGGGTCAATCGTAGGGCCGGCGGATGTGTCGGCCGAGAATGCCGCTCTCACTCCGGAGGATTCTGGAGGGCCGGCTGGACCGGCCGGGCGTGCGATCGGACGGCGGATCTTGCGCCGGTCCGCCGCACTCTTGGCGCGCGGCCTTTTGGCCGCTGGAGCGGCGACCCTGCGCGCAATCCGACGTAATCCTCGAACCTCGCTGGCCGCGGGCGCCTCGGTCCTGATCCTGGGTTCCATCTCGGTCTCGCAGTGGCAGTCGGGAAACGGCAAGCACTCGCTCGTAACCAACAGGATCGGCGGAAATCTGTTGGGACCAGCGGCGAAAGACCAAAGGAATACGGGCGGCACCAAAACGGAGGCCACCGCCCCAGGTCGCGGCAACACGGCAACGGCTGCTCCAGGCAACACGGCAGCAGCGGGTTCCGGCAATAAAGAGACAGCCCCGGCGGATGCGACATCGCGACCGGATCTCCCCGCACCAGCGAGGAGCGTGGACGATACGCCCCCGATTCCCGCGCTCACGGATGCGGCAACAACGGGACAAAAACACGAGATCATCACGGAAAAATCGGCGCCCGCTTTCGAACTGGCGTCCGGGCCCAAAGCTGAGCGACAGCCGGCGCCGGCACCTGCCCACGAACAGAAGATCGCAACCTTGCTGGCCTCGCCGGTTCCGGAGAAGGCCCCTGCCCCGTCCTTGCCCGTGGCGCAAGCCGACAAGGGCGGCCCACATCCCGCGCAAACAGGCCAGATACTCGATCCGCCGGCACCAGCGTCAATGCCGGCCGTGGCGTCGACAAGCCTGCCGATCGAGCCGGCGCCCGTGCCGGCACCTGCCCGTGAGCCGTTGCAGCTCGCCGCCGCTTTGGAATTCACCGACGACGGACCCAAACCAGCCCAGAAACCGGCTCCTGATCCCGTCGCCAATTCCCAAGGGCACGACGGGGATACCGCCGTTCACCAACTCCCCGGGGACAGGGCCCCCACCGAAACCAAACCGATCGAGATCCCCGTGTCCGGTCCCAGACCCGATCCAGCGCCCAACCCCAATGCATCAACACCCAAACCAAAATCACCTGAAAAAGACCACGGAAGACCCGAAACGTCCAAAACCGAGGTGCCCAACCTGGTGTCCTCCACCCCAAAGCCCCAGGCAGCCCTCAAGGCTGACGGGCCCGCAACGAAGCCCGCGGCGCCGCTGCAATCGCACGGAGCGTCCGAGGCTCACCCTGATGCGGCCCGGCCGGCCGCGCTCCCCATCGAACGTGGAGCACCTCCGACAAAGGCAGTCGCTCCGCGTGCTGAGAACGTCGCCGCCAAGTCCGAGATTCCGGCGCAGTCGACCACGGTCCGACCCGATTCCGGCTCACCGATCTTCGACTCCACGGAACTCGCGACCCGGATCGCGGAGCCCGAACCGCGAACACGGAGCTCCGACCGCTCTGGCCCGCACGTCGAACCCAGCACGCTCCCGGACCGCGCCGGCGCTGGCTGGATATCGATCCCCAACACGGGAAAGCTGCCCGTGGACGGCGAAGCGTCTGTCGAATCCCGTTCCGGCGACGCCGGCACCGGGCTCCTCTCCGAATCGACAACGACGCGCGACCTGCGCGCCCATACCGCGAAGAACGTGAGCTTCGAGCTGGAATCGTCCCCGCCCCGAATCCGGCCACGCGGGGCCCGCGACCAAACCCAAATCGGGGAGCGGTCCGCCGTGAGTTCAGGCTCCCGGCAGGAACCCCGGGCCGGGTCTGACTCCGCGCGGGTCGAGCTCGTGCCCCACCTGGTCGAACACGGGGAGAACTTCTGGACGATCTCCCGGCTCTACTATAACTCCGGCCGTTATCACCGTGCTTTGTGGAAGGCGAACTCCGACAGGTATCCCGATATCAACGTCCTGCACGTCGGCGACACCATCATGATCCCGCCGATCGAGGATCTCGACCAGGCCTACATCCTTCCTCCTCGCACCCCCACCGCGCCGGCCCTCGCGGCAGCCGAACGGAGCCATGAACGCAGCAACGACGAGCCCGAGACGCGGACGGCGTACCGCCCCCAAAGATCCGGCACAGCCTCACCCAGCCGGCCGGTCTACAAGGTCAGGCCGTATGACACCCTGCGGTCCATCGCCCGCGACACGCTGGACGACTCCCGCCGGGCCAACGAGATCCTCGAGCTCAACCGCGGCATCATTGACGACGAGACCCACCTCATCGTCGGCCAGATCATCGAACTGCCCGAGGACGCACGCACCACCCTTCACAGATCCACCAGCCGCAGATAAAACATGAGGACGCAGCAGCGTTCGAGGCACCGTAGCTGAGGTCACACGCGGCATCATGGCGACTGATTCACGAGATTCGTATCCAGACGACCACTCTCTCGTAAGAGGTGGCCTTTCGACCCACGTGGCGCGACGTCTGGGTTTCGAGCCCCCGACGCCGCACCGGCGGCTTCTGAAGGTTGTACTGCTGATTCTCGTGACCTGGGTACCGCTGGTGCTCATCTCGTTATGGCATGGTCACGCGTGGGGTCTGCTGCGTGAGGTCCCTTTGCTGCTCGACCCGGTGACATACAGCAGGTACCTGTTTGTGATACCGTTGCTGGAGCTTGCACAGGTCTTCGTGGAGAAGAGCCTTGGTGTCCAGACGCGGCATTTTCTCGATTCGGGCCTCGTGCCGGCGCAGGATCGGCTGCGGTTCGAGTCCGCGCGGGCAGAGGCGATCAGCCTGCGCGGTTCGGTCGTGGCGGAGGTGTTGATCGCGGTCCTGGCTCTGACAATGTCCGTCCTCTCGCGGGTGGTCGTCAACTTCGGGACGAGTGATTCGAGCTGGGAGCGACTGGAGACGACGATCACACCCGCCGGCTGGTGGAACACCCTCGTGAGTTTGCCGATCCTGTTTTTCTTCGTGCTTCGCTGGGCCTGGGTCTTCGTGCTCTGGGCCTGGTTCCTCTCCCGCGTGTCGCGGCTCGATCTGGAGCTGACGCCCACGCACCCGGACCGCGCGGGCGGCCTGGGGTTCCTCGGCTGGAGCCTGGCGAGCTTCGCGATCGTCCTGATGGCGATCTCAGCGGTCCTGTCGGGCGGCTTCGCCGGTGAGATCCTCTTCCGTGGCGCGTCGCTAAATACCTTGAAGTACCACGTGATGGTCTTCGTGGTCCTGGCCGTTGTCATTCTTCACGCGCCCTTGCTCGCGTTCACCGGCCGGCTGGCGCGGTGCCGGTTTCAGGCCCTGCTGGAATTTGGGACGCTGATCAGCCGCCACGATCGCGCGTTCGACGAGAAATGGGTCAAGTCCGAGACGGCGAAGCAGGAGAACCTCCTGGGCAGCCCCGACGTCGCCTCGCTCGCTGAGATCGCCCAGGTCTTCGAGCACGTGGACCGGATGCAATTGATTCCATTCGACAAGAAGGCCTTGGTCGTGCTGGTCGTGGCCGCCTTGATCCCGATGATTCCCCTGGTGGGCACGGCGATCCCGTTGACGGAGATCTTCTCGAAGCTGGCCGAGTTGATGGTCTGATCGGGCCGGCCTGAATCACGTTGCGTGATTCGGAGAATTGGAGACTTCTCGCGGAAGACCACCAGCAAACCCGGCGCTCGCCGGTCCAAGTCCGCTCCGAGAGTCGTCCCACATACCAACCCGAAGCGTGAGCGAGGGCGCTGGCGTCGCGCCGCAAATGACTTGCGGCATCCCTCGCTGACGCTTCGGGTTAGTGTAGGCCTTTCCCCTCGACCGGGTGGTGATGAGCGAGAGGTCTCGAGAATTGCGCAGTCGTGCCCGGGAGGGCTGGGCTCCGTCCGAGCTAGCATCGGCGACCGGCTCGGACGGAGCCTCGCCCTCCCAGAATCACGCACGGCTATCAATCGACGTGATCGCCCGGCTCAGCGGGCGAACTTCAAACCCGGGTCATCCGCGGGGCCGCCGACGGCTCGGAAGGTGAAGTGGGTGTCATCCTGCCAGACGACCTGGCCGGCCAGTGTGCCGGCCTGCGTGTCTTTGCAGGCGAGGCTCAGCACGCCGTCTGCGAGCGTCGACGTTCCCGCGATCGAGATCGGCGGCTTGCCCGGCGGCGCTGTGTCCCAGGTGAATCCCCCGCCATCCTTGATCGTGAGCGTGATCTTGGCGTTCTGCGGTGCCTGGGCTTCCCACGTGCCGGTCAGCTTGGCCGGGGACGCCGGTTCGGCCGGTGCCGCGGCAGCGGGAGCCGGCGCCGCCGCTCCGGCCGGTTTGAAATGGGCGATGAGCTGGGCCGACAGCGTGTCGTTCGGCTGAAGCGAGACCACGTCCTTGAGCTGCGTGACGGCGGCATCCTCGTGGCCTTGCGTGATGTAGTGGTACGCCAGCACGAACCGGGCCTGCGCCGAGTTCGGGTTTGCCTTCAAGTAGGCTTCCAGGGCCCGAAGCTGCTCGGTGTATGTGTTCGCATCGGCATAATTGCCGATCAGCGTCGTCCAGTTCCAGCCCGGGCCGACCGAAAGGACTGAGTAGAGCGGGGCCGCGGCCGCATCGTAGTTTCCCTGGGCAAAGAGCGCCAGCGCCAGGAACTCGTGCAACGTGGCGTCGTTCGGCATCTGCGCGAGCGCCTTCTGATCGAGCTGAAGCGCGGTGGCGTAGTCGCCGGTCTTGAATGCCTCGCGCGCCTGGTCGAACACCGAAGTCGATTGATCGGTGGTGGCCTGCGCGGGCGGTGCCGCGGTCGTGCTGATCGGCTGCGAGTAGTCGTAGGCCGGGGCGGCATTCGCCTGCGTCAAAGCGGCGGGCTGCCCGCCACCAGCGCCACCAAACGAGTACGGATTGTTGTAGCCCGAGTAGCCCCAGCCGTACATCGGTGAGCCCGTGCCCCAGGCCCCGACGCCCGTGCCGTAGCCACCCGTGCCCATGCCCCAGGCATTGCCGTAGTTTCCATTCCAGTAACCGGCCCCCATGCCGGGGTGGTACTGATCGTACTGGTTGCGATTGGCGTAGCCGGCCCCCGCGGCGGCCGCTCCGGCGTAGGGATAGGCCGACCCTTGGTTGCGATTGGCGTAGCCGGCCCCCGCGCCAGCGGCTGCCGCATTCGGGTGGGCCAGGTCCTGCTGGTTGCGATTGGCGTAGCCAGCCCCCGCGCCAGCGGCTGCCGCATTCGAATGGGCCGGGCTTTGGTTGCGATTGGCGTAGCCAGCCCCCGCGGCCGCGGCACCCGCATTCGTGTTGCCGGACTGCGGCCGCGCGCCCGTCCCGGACGCCGAGCTTCCCTGGGGGTGATATTGGCTCGTTGAAGAGCGTGGCTGGCTCATCGAGGGAGAGCCGCCCGCGGAGGATCGATTCATTTGGCCACCGCCGCCGCCGTAGCCGCCACCGCGGCCGCCGCCTCGGCCGGCGAAGACGTCGGATGGACCGGCAAGCATGGCCATCGAGGCACCGAGTGTGAGTATCCTGAGTTTGCGCATGATCGAGCGTTTCCTGGATCAAGAAGTGTGGAATGCGAAGGGGACGCAGGAGCTTACTTGGCGACCTCGGGTGGCTTGCGCACCATTGTGAACTCGTCGATACCGGGGATGGCGGCGCCTCCGAGGGTCCGGTCGACCGACTGCCAGGTCAACCTGTCCTTGCCCAGTCGCGTGATAATGTTTGTGGCCGATGCATGCAGACCGTCCTGCCGGACGCCTTCGGCCTTGATGACCCACTGGTCGCCGTTACGCGCCCAGTAGCCTTCGGCGTGGCCGCCCTCCGTGTCGAAGATCCAGGTCTTGAACTGCCGCCTCACCGGGTCCCAACCGATTCGCTGCGATCCGGATAGTACCGCCTCGCCCCGGGTCTTCATGGTAAACTCGCGAACCAGGAAATTTCCGCCGTCGGCCCATTTGCAGGTGGTAAAGACAACGGCATCCTGGCTCTCGTTGACCCACTCACCGACCAGCCATTCGAGCTCCTTGAGGCGGTCGTGGGGGGTGATGTCGTGGGCGGGTTCGTCACGTACGGCCGCCTGGAGCCAGTGTCCGTCCTGCTTGACGTACACGGCCGTGAACCGAGTGATCTCGGGCGCCCCCGCGGCTTTGGCCGGCGTGATGGTGGCGTGGCCCTCCTCGAGGGCGGTCTCGGCCCCGAGGAAGCGGAGCGAATCGACCTGGACGGCGATCGTGCTTCCGGGGTTGTCGGCGAATGAGGCAGCGTACCGCTGCTTGATGCCGGCGCGGCCCTCGATCCGCTCGCCCGTCTCGGCGACGACCATCGCCGTCTGGGTATAGGTTGCGGCGGCAGCGTCGGCGTTGCCCGTGTTGAAGGCCTTGATGAAGGTATCGACGAGGGCTTTGAGCGCCTGCTCGTCGTCCCGACGATCCGCCCGCGGGGCATCGACCGCCTTAAGAGCGGCTCTCGACGCTCCGGCGCCCTGTCGGGGCGGCTCCTTCTTGGGCACTTCCTGGGCACCCAGGCCCAAGCCGGCCGCGGCCAGCGCGATCACGAACATCAGACAGACCCGTCTCATCAGCATACCTCCGTCTTCCAGGATCGAGGTCGTCGCTCCGCGGAAGCCGGGGGGAGCGGGCCGAACGCGATTAAGGGTGAATTGGTTTGAGCGACTAAGCCGGGATTTCCGAGATGTGAAGTTCCGCCCCGGTGGAGCGACTCATCCGGTTGGTCCGAACGAGTATTAGAATCGTCCCGACGACGCAATTCAAGAAAATTCCGAGAATTCTTGTCCGGAGTCGTGATCGACGACACCACTGGTTCCGTACCGTCGGGCTGATCCTGACCGTCATCTCACAAACAGCTCCCAAAGTCCCAAGAAACCGATCGCCGTGGATAGCATCGCCACCGTGATGGTCAAGGGCCACTGCGACACGACAGGTGATTCTCCACGCCGGAGCCTCCGCAGAGTAAACCAGTGAGATGCACCGGCGAGCACCGTGGCGACGATCCCCAGGACGATGAGCGCTGTGCCCATACGAATCGCCCCTTGATGCAGCCGAGCGGTCTCTGGATCCGGCGTTTTTTGCTGGATCGAACGGAAGAACGCGACCATCCCGAAGCCGAAGCTCGCCATCGCCAAGGTCGTTCTGATCCAGGCGAGCGTCGTCCTGTCCAGGGCCAGCTTGGTTCGGAAGCTTGCCATGCCGGTTCGGTCACGAGCCATGTTCACGCGCGGGTCGACCGGTTTCGGTGGTCCCTCGAGCATGCGATTGTCCTCGTGGATAACCAAACTTGCCGCCGGCCGCTCGGAACAGGTGGACTCTTGCTCGCCCGGTTTCTGTGACCTCCGCCGTTGACTCGGACAGGTCGTGGTCCATCCTTGGAGAGTACAGACTTGGGGAGAAGCCGGTCAACCGACTTTCCCGGTCTTTGACGCGTGCTCCCACCGCATGTATGATGCCGCGCTGGTTCGCTCGCGATCCGAGACTCCGTACGATCCTCTCGCATCAGGGAGACGCTTCGATGTTCCGCAAGTTCTCTTACACCTGGGAATTAATGGGCGCGTCGTGGGGCGTGCTGAAACAGGACAAGGAGCTCCTGGTGTTCCCCCTGATCTCGGGGATCTGCTGCCTGCTCGTCGCGGCCTCGTTTGCCGCTCCGATCTGGTACACCGGGAACTGGCATCCGCCGGGGCGAGACGCGAATTGGCAGAGGCAGGTCGTTTACTACGGCGTGCTCTTCCTCTTCTACCTCTGCAACTTCACCGTGATCACGTTCTTCAACACCGCGATCATCGCCGGGGCGATCGAACGCATGAGCGGCGGCGATCCGACCTTCGCCAGTTGCTTGAGTGCGTCGTTCTCGCGGCTGCCGCTGATCTTCGGGTGGGCCTTCGTCTCCGCCACCGTGGGGCTCGTGCTGCGAATGATCGAGGACCGATCCGAAAAGGTCGGCCAGTTCGTCGCCGGACTGCTTGGGATGGCCTGGTCGATCGCCTCGTTTCTCGTGGTCCCCATCCTGGTCGCGGAGCGGAAAGGTCCGATCGATGCGCTGAAGGACTCCGCCAGTCTGCTGAAGAAGACCTGGGGAGAGCAGCTCGTCAGCAACTTCAGCTTCGGGGTCGTCTTCTTCCTGCTCTCCTTGCCCGCTTACCTCGTCATCGGCTTCGCCGTCTATGCCGGCGTCGCCTTGAAATCGATTCCCCTCGCCGTCGCCGCTGCTGTCCTTGGGGTGGTTTACTTGATCGTTCTCGCCCTGGTCCAGTCCGCTCTCCAGTCGATCTTCCAGGCGGCCCTGTACCTCCACGTCCGAGAGAAGCTCGACCCGACCCACTACCCGGACAACCTCCTGGCCGACGCCATGGATCGTCGCAGGCGATGACGAAGGGCCAGAGCCGCGCGAGCAGGGCATGGTCATGGGCCAATTCGTAGCGGGCTTCGGAGGCTTCGTCCGACATTGCGTTGGAAATTTGACGATCGTACCGCTATTTCGCTTCAGGCAGACTTTGTAGCCGCCGATATGGTTGATAGCGTGTTTCGTGCGCAGGCGGTTTTTGGGGAAAGTTTACCGCGCAGGTCTTCCGGAGCAGAGACCTGGGGCCCGCGACCCACTTCGATGATTCGGCGGCCGGACGAACGCGTTGTCCTTCGTGTTGCCACGGGTTCAAGGGAGCGTCAGGATGGGACGAGCGATTCGGTTCGCCGCGGCTCTGTTGTGTCTGACCTGCGGGACCTCCGCCGTGATGGGTCAGGGCCTCATCGTGCCGAGCGCGGGGCCGATCAACAGCGCGATGGCCGGTGCCTCGACGGCCGCGCCCATCGAATTCGGCAGCAGCTACTGGAACCCGGCGAACATCAGCGCCCTGTCAAACCAGGAGTTCCTGCTGGGCTCGGCGTTGATCCTGCCGGACATCAGCCTTCAATCCACGATCCCGGCGCGGTCGATTCTCGGCCAGTTCCCCACGACGACCCGCTTCGGCGAGTCTCGGAGCAGCAGCGGCGTGGGCTCAAACCTCGCCACGGGCACCTCGTTCCGGCTGGCACCCGATTCGGACTGGACCTTCGGAATTGGAGTGTTCGGGCTTGCCGGCGGCGGCGTTAACTTCGCCGGCAGTTCCAGCCAGCCGATCCTGGCTCCGCATCGACCCCCCAAATACTTGGGGGTCGGGCCGATCTACTCCAACATCTCGCTGCTCGGGATCAACCCGATGGCCTCCTGCCAGGTCACGGACCAGCTCGCGATCGGCGGCGGTCCGGTCATCACCTCGTCCACAGCCAACTTCGACCCCGCCTTCTTCGCCTCGTCCTCGGGCCCGTTGGGCCTTCCGACTTTCGCGTCGGCGACCAACTCACACCCGTTCTGGGGTGGCGGTTTCCAGCTTGGCCTGCTCTACGAGCTGAACGAAGACTGGAACCTGGGGTTCTCATACAAGAGCCCCATCTGGCAGCAGCGGTGGGATTACAACGCCTCCTACCCGGACAAGTCCGCGCGACAGATCGGCATCCAGGCTCAGATCCCGGCCATCTACTCCTGGGGTGTCGCGTACAAGGGACTGGAGAGGGCCCTGTTTGACGTCGACCTGCGGTACATCGATTACGCCAACGCGGAACTCTTCGGGCAAAAGGTGAGCGACGGCGGGCTCGGTTGGCGGAGCGTCTTCGCGGTGGCCCTGGGTGCGCAGTACGCGGTCACCGATCGGCTGACCCTCCGCGCAGGGTATCTCTTCAACACCAACCCGATCCCCGCGCCGGTCACGCTTTTCAACATGCAGGCGCCAGCCATTACCGAGCACACACTCTCCCTGGGTGCTTCTTACAGTGTCACGGAGAACATCACGTGCTCGTTCGCCTGGGTCCACGGGTTCGACAATTCGATCCAGGGCTCGATCCTGCAGATCCCCGGATCCTCCGTGCGACTGACGACGCAGACCGACTCGATCCTCGCCGGGCTCAATTTCAAGTTCGGCGGACCAAGGAAGCGAGCCCCAACGATCCCGGCTCTGCCCGAGGAGGTCGCAGCCGCTCAGCCAGCCGATTGAGCGGCGCGGTGCCCGCCACGCGCACCTGTGCTCTATCCACCAAACACATCATTGGCGTATACTGGCACACGCTTCGTACCCTCTCCATCCATCCCCATCGACGGTTTTCCAACCCTCGCTGGTCTGCCTGCCTTTCGTGCTCTATCGATTGTACGGATTTTGCGGGTGATTTCTCCCGTGCGAAAACCCGGTTAAAGTCACGGCAACCGTTTGACTTCATGTAAAACACCCAGTATTCTCATTCAGAGTAACATTCGTAAAGCCCTCACATTGACTCGGAAAGATGATCGATTTCCGTTCATTCTCAGAGGGGTGGTGTTTCGTTTTTGATTTCACAAACGGCGATTTGCAACAGGTGAGGAATTGAAATGAAGAGATTTCGTTGGTCGGCGTTCGCTGGGGCATCTCTTGGCGCGATCGCCTTTGCGCTCGCGGTCCCCGGGACGGCCTCGGCGGACGGGTACGGATCGAGCGGCGGATCGAGCGGTGGCTCGCACGGTGGCTCGCACGGCGGGTTGTTCGCGGGTCACGGATCGAGCGGCGGCTCGCACGGCGGGTTGTTCGCGGGTCATGGATCGAGCGGCGGTTCGAGCGGCGGCTCGCACGGAGGGTTGTTCGCCGGTCATGGTTCCAGCGGCGGTTCGAGCGGTGGCTCGCACGGCGGGTTGTTCAAGGGTCACGGCTCGAGCGGCGGTTCGAGCGGCGGCTCGCACGGCGGGTTGTTCGCGGGTCACGGTTCGAGCGGCGGCTCGCACGGCGGGTTGTTCAAGGGTCACGGCTCCAGCGGTGGCGGCTCCAGCGGCGGCTACGCCGCGGTTGCCGGCCCCAGCGGCCAGGGCATGGCCAGCTACGTCCCCACGGTGGCTGCCCCGGCTGCCAGTAGTGTGGCGTATCTGAACATCAACGTTCCCGAAGATGCGAAGGTGTACCTCCAGGATCAACTGATGACGCTCGGCGGCACGCAGCGCCGGTTCGTCACTCCCGAGATCCAGGCCGGCAATCAACACCTTTACACCGTGAAGGTCGAGGTGGTCAGGAACGGTCAGACGCTGTCCAAGACCACGCAGGCCGCTGTCACCGCGGGACAGGAGGTCGCCGTCTCGGTTGGATTCGACGGTCAGAACCAGCAGGAGCTGGTGGCGTCCGTTGCACTGCTTGCCAGTCTGTGAGCGGCCGCTCGCACCCGCGGAACGCGCGGGCCGGCGAGGGCCGGGTTGTCGTCGTCTGGTCGAGGGCTGGGGGAAGACGGAGGGAGCCGTCTTTCCCGGCAGTTTTTCGCGGTCTTTCGAAGTGTGAAATGGAGGTCTCGAGGTGAGCCCGCCCGACCATCATCAACCGGCGGCGTCCGAACCGGGCTCTGCTCGCCAGGGTTCGGAGCGCCGGATGGTTCGATGGGCCGTCAACGCCTGGCTTGTCTTTCACGTCTCGGCGATCATCATCGCACCGGCGTCGGTGGCGCCCTCATCCGACTTGATCCAGGCGGCGTGGGGCGTTTTTCAGCCCTATCTCCAACTGCTGTACCTGAACCACGGGTATCATTTCTTCGCTCCGGAGCCGAGCGAGAGCACGCTGCTTGCCTTTGCGGCGGAACGAACCGACGGAACGGTCGTTCGCGGCCGGATCCCGAGCCCGAGCATGCACCCTCGTCTCTTGTTCCATCGGCATTTCATGCTGACCGAGCACATGAGGGACGCACCCGAAGAGCTCCAGCAGGAATGGGTCGGCTCGTATGCCCAGCACATCTGCCACAAGTACGGGGCCGTCAGGGTGAGCCTCACGGGGCAACTTCATAATCTCCCGACGATGGAGATGGTCCGCGCGGGCGTCCGGCTGAACGATCCGACGAGTTACGAAAACGAGCCGTTCGGGGTATTCGAATGGGTCCCTCAATGAAGCCGGTCGCCCGATATTTGGTGGACTTCGCGCGGTCGGTGGCCCGCGATTGGAACGCCTTCTGGTACACCCCGGCGGATCCCACACTGCTGGGTGTGATCAGGTTGCTCACGGGCCTGATGCTGCTCTACACCCACGCCGTCTGGGGCCTGGCGCTGGACGACTTCTTCGGACCATCGAGCTGGCTCTCCCGGTCCTTGGTCCGAACCATGGAGGCCGATCAATACGCGTATTCGTTCTGGTTCTGGGTGCCGGCGAAGGGGATGTGGCCGGCATACGCGGTCTCGATGGTGATCCTGGCACTGTTCACGATCGGACTCTGGACGCGGGTCACGGGAGCGCTGGCGCTCTTTGTCGCGATCTCCTACGCCAATCGCGTTCCGGCCGCGCTCTTCGGCCTGGACCAGATCAACATCATGCTGACCTTGTACCTGACCATCGGACCGAGTGGACAGACGCTGTCCATCGATCGCTGGCTGGCGGTTCGTCGGCTGGGCCCACTGGCGAGCCCGCCGCGCCCGAGCGCGGCGGCCAACCTGGCCCAGCGGCTCATCCAGGTGCACATGTGCGTCATCTATTTTTTCGCGGGCATCTCCAAGCTGCAAGGGCCGTCCTGGTGGAGTGGGCAGGCGATGTGGCTGGCGTTCGCGAACCTCGAGTACCAGTCGCTCGACATGACCTGGCTGGCCTGGCACCCCTGGTTGGTGAACCTGATGACGCATGTTTCGATTATCTGGGAGGTTTCCTTCTGCTTCCTGATCTGGAGACCACGGTGGCGGCTGCCGATGCTGTTGGGAGCGGTGTTATTGCATGTCGGGATCGGGGCCTGCCTCGCGATGTGGACGTTCGGGCTGATCATGCTGGTCGGCTGCTCGGCGTTCTTGCCGAACGAGGCGGTTCGCGGGCTCGTGGCATCCCTGGCTGCCCGCCGCGCGGGAGCGAGCGGAGGCGAAGAACGCCCCCCTGCCCTGACTCAACGAGCCGCCCGACCGGTCGTCCGGGCGAAGACGTCGACGATCGCCCGGTCGCTGGACGAGGCAGGTCGACGTCGGACGTGAGGCCTTGATTCGAAGACGCCCAAAGCGGCTGATCCGCAACAGGTCGTAGGGTGGGTCGAAACGATGCTCCGCATCGTGAGGCCCACCGATCGCCACGGTTCTCGCGGTGGGCCTCACCGCGACGTGTCGCGGTTCGACCCACCCTACTCATTGCTTCCGCGGCAACCACTCCCGCCCGAAGATGCGCGCACGGCCAGTCGCGCGATGGCCAGCCGCCCCGCGACACCGAAACGGGCGACCTTCTCGAACCACCACTTCTCACTTGTTTTCTACCGGAAACCCTACCATCATCGAAAGATCGCTTGCCCGGCTGACCCGCTGCAAGGCCTCAGTCGGGTTATCTTTTTGGACCCTTCATGCCAGCAGGACCGGTCGTCAAACGTACGATTGCCATTGTCGACGGGCAAGACCTCTTCCACCACGCCCGCCGCATTTTCGGTTGCACGTACCCGACGACAACGCTCGCAGTGTTCTTCGGTGCGCTCGCGCTCGCGGGCGGATGGACGGCGGCCGCCCCGGTGGAGTTCGCGCGCGACTTCGCGCCCAGTGAGGGGTGGGTCAAGCCGGTTGAGAAGCCATACCGGCAGGACGTCTGCTTGAACGGCCTCTGGCAGTTCCAGCCGATGCCGGTACCGGAGGGCTGGGCTCGCGATCGCGGGATCGCCCCGGAACTGCCGATGCCGGAAGCTGCTCGGTGGGAAACCGTACGCATCAAGGTCCCATCGCCCTGGAACGTCAACACCTGGGGCGCGGGCCGCGATGTCGGGGCCGGCACGCCGCACCCGTACTGGCCGAGCTCGGTCTATTACCCGAGTTACCCGCCGCGCTGGGACGGCGTGGAGATGGGCTGGCTGCGGCGCTCCTTCCGCGTGCCGGCATCGTGGGGGGATCGCCGCCTCGTGCTCCACTTCGAGGCCGTTGGAGGCCACGCGCAGGTGTTCGTCAACGGCCGGAAGGCGGGGGAACATTTCGACCGGTTCTTGCCGTTCGAGCTGGATATCACCGACCTCGTGCGGCGCGGCGGCGAGAACGACCTGTTGGTGGGCGTCCGGGCCATGAGGCTCTTCGACCAGCGGAGCACGACGTACAAGTTGATGCGCACGCCGTATGCGCCTGGCTCGACGGCCGATCAACTGACTGGCATCTGGCAAGACGTGTTCCTCCTCGGCCTGTCGGCGGTGCGCGCGGGCGACGCCTTCGTGAAGCCGTGGGTGGACCGCGATACGCTCGAAGTGGAAGTGCCGTTGCGGAACGACTCGGGTCGCGAACAGTCCCTGGACTTGGGCGGCAGCGTGCAGCCCTGGGTGAACCTCGCTGGCGTCAGCATCCTCGACGCGCCCGAGCCGAAGTGGCGCCTCGACCCGCCCGTGATGAGCCTGCCCGCTCGGCGCGTCACGCTGAAAGCGGGCGAAGCCCGCATCATCACCCTGAGCGCGAAGGTGGAAGGCCGACTCCGCCTTTGGTCGCCGGACTCGCCGAACCTCTACGGACTCGTTCTTTCGATCCGGGATGATGACCGGACCCTCGATCGCAGTTACACACGATTCGGCTGGAGGCAGTTTCGGATCGAAGGGCCGGATCTGCTCTTGAACGGCCGGAAGGTCCGGATGTTCGGCGACCTGCTCCACCCCTTCGGCCCGTTCATCAACTCCCGCCGTTACGTCTGGGCGTGGTATCGCATGGTCAAGGATATGCACGGCAATGCCGTCCGTCCGCACGCCCAGCCCCACCCGCGCCACTACCTCGATCTCGCGGACGAGATGGGGCTTCTGGTGCTCGACGAGACGGCCATGTTCGGCAGCTCGCTGCAGCTTGACTTCGCGACGCCCGCCGCCTGGGTTCGCTACGCCGGGCATTTCGACGGGTTGGTCGTGCGCGACCGCAACCACCCGAGCGTCTTCGGCTGGAGTTGGGGCAACGAGCTCTTTGCCATTTTCCTCTACGACAAGGCGATCACGCCGGAGCAGACGAACGTGTGGTATGGCCGGCTCGCGGAGCTGGGGAAGCGCGGGCGCCGGCTGGACCCGACCCGCGACTGGTCTTCATGCGACGGCGACGAAGATCTGCGGGGCACACTGCCGGTCTGGAGCAAGCACTTCGGCCTCGGGCTGCCGGGCCGCGACGCCGTGCCGGGCGGCCGGGATAAGCCGCTGATGGTCGGCGAATCCGGAGGGAGCTATTACGCGCGGCCCGCGCAGCTCGCGGTGTTCAACGGCGAGCGTGCCTACGAGAGCTACCTCGGCCGCAACGAGGCCCTGGCGATTGACGTGTATGACAATATCGCGAACCTCGCTCGGACCAGGCTGGCCTTCTTCTCGGCGGCCGAAACGGCGTGGTTCGGTCTCGAGCACCTCAACTTCGGCTACCGGGACTTCACGCACCTGCCCGGCGCCGGCGTCGGCGTCTGGTTCAAGCCGTTCGAGGAGGGCAAGCCCGGCGTCCAGCCCGAGCGCCTTCCGCCCTATGTCTGCACTCTGAATCCGGGCTGGGACCCCGACCTGCCGCTCTACAAGCCGCTGCCGATGTTCGAGGCGCAGAAGGCCGCGCAAGCTCCCGAAGGACCGCAACCCTGCCCGTGGGACCACAAGCCGGAGAAACCGAAGCCCGGGGAGCTGGCGGCACCGCCCGCCGTCGACCGTGTCGCCTTCGCCGGCGCACGCGAGGGCGAGCTTCACCGTCGTCTCGTCGCCCTCGGCCTTCCGCTCGCCGCCGCCGCCCGAGTGGAGTCTCCCAGGCTGCTTGTCGTGGACGCCGAGACGCTGACCGATCCGATGCTTGCCGGCACGCGACACGCCGCCGAGATCACGCAGGCCAATCGCGGCACCGTGCTGGTGATGTTCCGCAAGGCGGGCCCAGTGAATCCGGTCCTTGGTCGCCTTTTTCCCGCGTCAGTCGCGCTGACGCCGCGTCACGCCACGGCACTCGTGCCGCGTCGCAAGCACGCCTGGACCGCCGGCCTCGGCCTCGCGGACCTCTATTTTGCCGAGGATGCAACCGAAAGAGAGATCATGAAGTGCTCTCTCGACGGACCATTGATCACCAGGGGACGCGTGTTGCTCGCGGCGAGCGGCACCGACTGGGCGCAGTTCAATGGCGTCCCCGAGAATGCCAAGTGTGCCGCCGTTGTCCTCTATGAAAAGGTCGCCAAGCCGAACGGCGCGGCCCTCGTGGAGATCGCGGACGGGAACGGTAACCTCGTCATCTCCTCGCTCGTCGTGGTTCCCGCGTCGAAAGCCAACGCCGCGTTCTGGCGGCGACTCTTCACCCGCGCCGGCGTGCGCATGGGCGTGCCGTCAATGGATGTGTCCTTATCGGTCAGGGGACCGGCCGGTTGAGGCGCAGAAGCAAGCGTTCCGCGCGGAAGACGATCTCGATGTCCTTGTTGATCAAGGCATCTTCCAGGACCGGCAGGGCGACGGCCCCCATTGCAGCCAGCCTGGCCTCTGCCGATTCGCGCACTTTGTACGATTGGTCGCCGAGCTGCTTCACGAGAGCTCGGGCCCGGTCTTGCAGGCGAGGATCCACCCCGTGAATGACCAGGAGCGCGGTCCGGACCAGTTTCTTGGGCTGCGGAAAAACATCCAGCAGAACCGTTTCGTCGATCGCCGTGCGCGAGAGGTGGGTCAGGACGACCAGTTCCCCCGGCTCGAACAGGACCTGGCTGTACTGGGTGAGGACGAGCTGCACGACGTCCTCGCGGAGACCTTGTCCCGCCAGCCGCCGGGCCAGCGATAATCGGGTGAGCTCGCGGTAAGACGGATTCGTTGCTTTGAGAGGTTGAGACATGACGACTTTCACGACGGGCCCTTCGACCACGCTGCCCTTCTTCACGGCTTCTTCGGCAAGCCGGGCGGCCGTGGTGATGAAGAGCTTGCCTCCCTCCGTGACGCGGTAGCTCAGGCCGAGGTTCCCCAGCAGGTCAGCCAGCGCATCGCGCGCCGCCACGCCGGACGCCTGCATGTCCATCGGCTGACTCAGCTTGATGTCGGCCTTGGCGAGCGCACGTTCGTCGAGGTCATACCCCAGGCGGGCCTGGCCCGCGATCAGGTCGAGCACTTCACGGCGAGGCGTTTGCTTGACGTTGACGACGACCGGCCGGTTGAGGATCTGGTCGAGGCGAGCGCGGACGTTCGGGTCACCTTCAGCGGGCAAGGGGGTGAGCTCGTCTTCGCCGATTTTCTTCGCCGGCTCGCGAAAGACGGCCTCCGCCTTCTGCTCGGCCGTCTTCTTCGGTGTCGGTTCCTCTTTTTTTTCAGGAGCGGCCGTGGGCAATTCGTCGAGCCAGCCGACACGGAAACCACCGTCCGTCGGGGCGATGATCGCCACGTCCAGGAGCCGGCGATCGGTCAGGTTCTGCAACGAGTAAAGATCGGGACCGCCCCTGATCTTGAGCGGGATCGGGATCGACAGCTCCGTGTCGTAGGCGATGAACCGATCGAAATGCGACTCGCGCTTGAGGAAGAGGGCGGACGCGTTCTCGCGCAGCTTCTGAAACCAGTGTGCTTCGGGAAAATAGCTCTGTGGGATGTTGGCGGGCGGGTTCGCGGTCAGATCGGAGCCGAACCACTGGAGCCGGCCGCCACGCTCCGTGGCGGGCGGCCAGTGCGCGAGAAAGGTGCCCTTCTTGGCCTTGAGGTCGACGTCGAGATCTTTGTGAGATTCGCCGAAGAACTGGACGATGGAGATGGGTGCGACCGCGAACTTGCCTGCCAGTTCCTTTTCTTCAAACTTCGGCCGGCTCGTGCCGACGATGCCGGGCATCGCGTTCCGGTAATAGCGCGACGCGTTGATCGACGACTGGGCTGGATTGGCGACCCAGACGGACCATTCGTAAACCTCGGCCGGCGACTGCGATTTATCGTCCAATCCCCACGTGACGGCGGATCCACTCAGCAAGAAGCAGGCCGACATCATCCAGAACGATCGAACGAGGAAGGTACGCATGTGCCTGTTCGGCCCTCGATTCAAGCTCGGCATCCTCACGGTCGATGGAGCCGAGCATTGGCCCAGATGACGCGGTCGCCCGTGTCCTGACCGCGCCCGTAGTCGACCAGGAGCCGCAGTTGGCCGGCCCCCGCGACCGCCAGCGCCAGCTTGACCGGCGGCTGGTCGGCCCGGAGGTCGGGATTGGAATAGAGCTCCTTGCCGTCGGCGAAGACTCGGCAGACGACGCGTCCTTTCCCTCTGGACGCCTCGTCGAACCCGACCAGGGCTTCGAACGTGGAGAATCGGCCGTCGAGATCGTACGTCAAGATGCACCGGGAATGGACCGCCACGCCGCGAGCGTACGTCTGCCCGTTCATCACGAGCGGTTCGCCCATCAGATTGACGTTGCGGCGCCAGGGGAGCCGATGGCCGAAGAAAGGTGTCTCCTCGACCTTGCTGGGTTTGAGGTCACCAAGGTACGTCATCTTGCCTCCGCGGAACGACACACTCAGGATCTCCGCCGCCGGGAGATTCAGCTCCTGTCCCCAGGGCGCCACAATCTTCCAGACGCTGGTGTCGAGGTCTTTCCACCGGCCGGAAACAGCGACTCCGCCCGGCAGCGAAAAGGTGGGGAGAAGCTCGTCCGGCTGCTTGGGTTCCGGTCTTTCGGCGAGGATCAGTCCCTCAACCTGCATGAGCGGCAGCGTTCGGGTTCGGCCCTGGTAGCGGAACTTCAGCTTGTCGTTATCGGTTCCCTCGATGATGCCGGCAATCGCGATGACTTCACCGTTCTTGGTCTGGGCCAGGAGCAGGTCCTCCGAGCCGCGCGCTTTCAGCCGATTCGTGAACGACTCTCGAGATTCCTTGCGATCGAGCAAGCCGATGTGAACGCCGACGATGCGGGAGAGCGGCACGTCGAGGTGGTCTTGCCAGACCGTCGTGAGCCGCAACGTATCCTGGCCGATGGTCTCGAGCTTGCCGAAGAGCTTCTCATCCCCCGTCAAGTAGAGCGTGGCATCGAGGCGAGGGACCGCCGGCGCCTTCGGATCGACGGCCAGCTTGGGATCGGTATGTTCACCGGCAACGGCGGTGGCATTCGCCGCCTGACCGTCCTCGTACATGACGGCGATCATGAAGTTCTTTTGAAAGCAGTCGCCCTGTGGCGGCTCGAGGAACAAGTCGGCCACCGCTTCCGTGCCGGTCCGGAGAACGACGAGGGGCGAATCCTGAGAGTCCGAAGTGTCGATTCGCCAACCCGAGGGTCCCTTGTCGGTTTGACAGTTCACGGTGATTTGCCTGATCTTCGCCTCTCTCAGCCCGGAAAGGGCGAGGTTCAGGTCGCGAATACCGTTCTTTTTGGGATCGACCTTGAGAATCCTCGAGATCGTCGTTCCCGGCGGCGGGGCGAGTGCGTCGTCGCCGGCCGCGGCTTTCTTGGCGTCAGGCTTTTGAGTCGCGTCGTTCTTGGCTGCGCTTGACGCGGGCATGGTGAAGTCGAGATTCGGCTGACCCATGAAGCGAGCGGCCAGCCCGGGCGTGCGTTCAAAGCGGATGCTCTCGACTTCATCGAGTGGGATTCTGACTTTCGGTTTTGGTGGATTGGGCTGTTGTGCAAGTGCCGCGGCCTGGGTCTGGCCAGGTCCAGCCCCCGCGTTTCCCTGGCCTGGTCGCGCTCGCGCTCTGATTGTTTGTGCCGGATTCTGATTCGCTGCAGTCGTTACGGTCAAGGGGGCGTTCGCGGCCGGCGTTGCCGGCTGAGCTTCATCCTTCGCGGCTCTGGGTTGTGCGGCGGACTCGGCTTTGTTCTTGGGAGCGTCCTGGGGTGCAACGGCCTTCGGCATGCCCGCTGCTTCGCGTGCGCTCTCGAATCCTTCAGAATGGAAGGGCGCATCTCCAGGTTTCGCGGCAGCCGGCGTCCTGGGCGGGCCGCCCAGGATCAGGACGCCGTTTTCGATTGAGGTGGGGTCGGCATAGACGACCGCGTCGAACGCGGTGCGAACGACGGTGCCCAGGCCAGAGATGCGGTCGGCCTGGATCGTCAGGTCGCGCCAGAGGACATCAATGGCCTCGGCGCCATTGCGGTTGGAGACGAACAGCTTCACCGCGGCGACGTCGTTGGGCCCGAGCGGAACTTGACCGAGATACCGAGACTGACCGGTCGCGGCGTCCGTGACCTGGAACCGGACGTTGTTGCCCTCACGCTCGAGCTGCATGCGAACGACGTCGCCCGCCGCGGGGAAAGTGGGTCGAGGCGGCTTGGGAGGCTTTCCCCCCGGTTGGGCCATCTGCATCTGCATCTGCATCCGCATCCGCATCCGCGGATTCATATTCTGCGGTTGCGGCTGGCCGCTCGACGCCTTGTCGATCGACCGGTAAACGACCGAGTCGTTCGGCTCCCGCAAACGCAGGAGCGTGGCATCGGGCTGATTCACGTCTTGAAACGCGATTGCCATACCGACGGCCGCGCCGTCCTCCTGGGCGGGCTTGGGAAGCTTTTTGATCACAAGGTTCGCCGTGATCCTGAAGTCGCCGCCGATCCGGACCTGTTGGGGGGGCTTCCAGCCGGTTTCCTGCTCTCCCGGCGCCAGGGTCATGCGCAGACCATCGACTTCCCTCTTGAACGACTTCTTCTCGCCATACCCTTCAGCGTCCAGCGTTGCTTGATCGAGGTCCTTGGCGGCGAGCGAGCGAGAATAGTCGCTTCCGCGGCTGCCACCCAGGAGACCGATCAACAGGATCACTGCGGCGCTGGGATTGAACACGATGTTCGGCCCTTTCAGGGCACGGGTCATCACGTTTTCCATTGATGAAGGCGTCCGGTGTTCGGCGCGGGTCTCACGACCCCGCCGGAGTGTCCGACCGCAGGTCTCCCGCGCTAAACGTAGGCGCTGGCTTCAAACGAATTCGTGCTCTCAGAGCACACTCCGAAGGAGGGAGACCTTCGGTCAGGCACTCGGGCGGGGTCAGGAGACCCGCGCCCAACAAACGCTTCCTCGGAGCGCAGGATCAATTCACGGCTTGTCGGATTCTTGCGCGGCTGCCTTCGGTTTGGATCGATCACCACCGGAAGAAACGGTCTTCTCCTCGGCCAGGCGGCGATAGTACCGCTCGAGCACCAGGCGATACTCGGGGGGAAAACCTTCGGACATCGACTGCAGAATGCGGTCGCGCTCGCGCCCGGAGAGCTTCGCCCAGTCCTTGTTGCTCTCTCGGGGATCGACGAGTGAGCCGATGCCGCCGGTGCCGCTCCGGATCACCGAGTCGGGCAGGCCACGAGTCGGATTGTTCTTCTTGACGCCGCCCTTACAGGCTGCGCATTCCTTTTCAAGGGCGGCGATCAACTCGTCGAGCTCGCGAACGATGGTTTTTTCCTGGGTCTGGACCGGCTCGCCGGTCTGGGTTTTCGACAGCTCGACGGCGACACCGGTCATCTTGGTCGAGACGCCGGTGATCGACGGCTGCGCTCGAACGGTGGTGCAGAAGATGCACGCCATGAGCAGTGTCGAACCGAGGAAGAGAACGGTTTTGATCATAAGATCCTCACCTGAATCAAATGAAACATTTCGCACAAAGGAATCAGACGTTTTCTCACGCTGCGGGTTTCGATTTCGATACGATCGCCGGTTTTCATCGATCGATCAAGCCAGGATCCGGGGTAAACCCGGGTGCGGCCTCGCCGGGCTCGAGCTGGCGGGCGATTTTGGCCAGGGAATCGCGAATCTCCTCCTGTGATGATTTCAGTGATTCGATCTCGAGCCGCAAGGCCGGGGTCAAGATCGGCGTCTTGGGTCGCGAGCCGTCCACGGCGATCGTGTCATCGTTCAAGCGAGTTTGCAGCAATCGAATCATCTTGAGCTCGGCGATCAGACGGTTCAGCTCACGCTCGCGGGCCCTCGGCTCGGTGGGCAGG
>JBIOJM010000099.1:0-28441 GCA_044450785.1 Isosphaerales bacterium | reverse complement strand
CGGCATGGGTGGGCCGCCGGGGAAAGGCCAGCGCGGGGGGTTTCCCAAGGGTGCTCCTCCGCCTCCTCCCGGCGGTTGAAATGGAGTGGAGAACGGGATAACGCCGTTTCTACCGCTCCGATTGTGAAATCGGAGAATGTCCCGCTGCCAGGATCTTACGCCTCATCACAAAATGCTGCGCCTGAAGTCAATATTCAGGGCACCGGCGACGAATACCGGGCGGTTACTACCGGATCGCGTAGTTTGTCGATCGAAAAAGGGGACAGGATGGTTCATCTTTGCAAACGGCGGTTCGCGGCTTGCTTGCTGGTCCTCGGCGCGGCGATGGGGGCAGGGTCGGCGCGAGCGCAGATCCCGGACTGGTTCGGGACGTATCGGACCGCAGCCGACTTCGAGCTGCGCGAGGTCCATTCGAACCGCACGATCAAGCTATCGGACTACTTCAAGCCCGAGTCCAAAGGCAAGAACGTGGTCGTCCTGGTATTCACGGGCGTAGGCTGCCCGATCGGGGACCTGTACATGCCGAGGCTCGTCGAGTTGGCCGATGCGTACAAGAGCAAAGGGGTCACGTTCCTGGCGATCAACTCGAACGTCCACGACACCGCCGTTCAGGTTGCCGAGCAGGCCCGCCGCTTCAAGCTTCCGTTCCCCGTTTTGAAGGACCCGGGCAACGTGGTGGCCGACGTGAACCTGGTCGAGCGGACGTGCGAGGTCGTGGTCATCGCCCGGATGCGCGAAGTCCACTATCGCGGGGCGATCGTTCGTCAAAAAGGGGATAAGTCCAATAAATGGGCTCGCTCCAGCGTCTCGAACGGAAATTGGACTTATCCCCTTTTCACCGGTCGATGCGCGACCGGGATGCGCCCGAGGCAGCGGTCGAAGGTCAACAGGGTGGCCCACCCCAGCGACGCGGCGATGATGCCATAGACGGCGATCCAGAAGCTCCACCAGGCGACAACCCTCTTCCACTCCAGCGGTGAGTCGACGCGCATCCCGACTGTCGGGTACGCGATGCCGATGATCGGGCTGCCGGCGGCGATCCCTGGTGCTCCGGGTCCCGGGGCGATCAGCATGACGGCGAAGAGCCAGCCCACGGTCACGCCGCCGAGTACGGCCACGCTCGAGGCGACGGCGTGATCGAGCCGGTTCATCCACGTCGCCAGCGCCAGCCCCAGGCTCGTCACGGCCGCGCCGTAGGCAAGGAACAGGCCGACAATCAAGGCGGCCCCCTCCCAGCGGCCACTCTCGCGCGCCAGAACGGCCGCCACCACACCGGGGCAGATTGCGAGCAGTGGGACGCCGCGGAAGGTGCCCCACCACTTGCCCCAGACGATCGAACCGGTCGACAGCGGGGTGGCCAGCAGGATGTCGAGGTTTCCCCGGACGCGCTCCTCGGCGAGCACCGTGGCGGCGGAAACGCTCAGAAAGAGGAGCCCGATGCCGGCCTGGAACCCGTTGCCAATCGAGGCGACCTCGCGGCGGACGACGCTCCCGCTCAGGTTCAAGGCGATCAGCGTCACGCTGAGCCCGATCGTCATCACCCCGTAGAGCGACCAGACGGCGCGGGCCCAGCCCGACGGCCGCTGGCGGTGCCACTCGCGCCACAGAACCGGGTTGGCGTCGAGTGACGGGCCCGGCACCAGCCTCAGTAGCCGGTCAAGGATCCGCGCCCCGGGAAGCGAACCTCGGTCTGACGGTGGCCGGCTCCCCTGGCGGACCGCGACGCGGCGCAGTTGTGTCACGGCAAGCGCGGTCAAGGCGGCCGAGGCCAAGAGGCTAGCGCCCAAGAAGGTGGCCTGGTCCCCCAGGCTCACGGTGCCCGGCCAGAAGTACGGCCCCACGACCAGCCACATCGGGTTGGCTTTCTGGAACCAAGCCGGCGCGGGCATGCCCCTGCCCATCACCAGGCGGAAGCCCCACCAGATGGGCAGACCGAGCAGCCAGAGGGCCCAGGCGGCGTAAGTGGTCAGCAGCACCTCGTGTGTCTTCGTTCCCCACGTCGACACGGCCAAGGCGGCGGCGCAGCCAGTGACGGCCACCCCCAGCGTGACGAGCATCGCCCCGGCCACCACCTGCGGGTCGATGCCCCCGAGCAGCGTGCCGAGCGCCGGGATCGGCAGGATGCAGAGGAGCATCCCAAGCACAGGCACCATCCGCGCCGCCAGCTTGCCAAGGACGATCTCGGCCGAGGAGAGGTCGGTCACCAGCATATGGGCCAGCGTGCCGCGTGCCCGATCGAGGCAGATCGCACCGGCCGTCGCCGCCGGCGCCGCCAAGAGCACCATCGCCAGTTGCGTCACCGTAAGGGCGCCGCAGAAGAGCCGGCCGAACTCCGCCTGGGCCTGGACCGATTGCACAGGCTTGGTTGCGATGCGCGCCCACCAGACGACGGCGAGTGCTCCCAGCAAACCCGCCACAAAGACCGATCGGGCCGCGTACCACTGCCAGCGCCGTGAGACGGCCAGCCACTCGGACGCGAAGACCGGACCCAAACTCATCAGCTTTGCCATGCAAAGTACTCCTGCCGATACTATAGCGGCGAGGGCAAAGCCGAACAAGATCGGTTGAGCGCGGATCGGTCCGGCTGTGGCCGGCGCGGCTGGGAGGCGACTGGGGTCGCACGGAGTGCGACCCCAGTCCGGTCGATCGCGGTTCAGTCGTTCGGCGTCAGAGGCCGGAGGAGGACGTCGGATTGAGCTGATATCGCCCTTCGGCTTTTGCCGGGCACCCCATGATCGAAGGAGCGTTCGATTATCGCTGTGCGCTGCGCGTTATTCGGGAAAAGAGGGTTCCGCAGGCGAGCAGAGTGTTTTCATCCGCTTGACCGATGCTGGAAAAGCACGCGAAGATTGATCTGCGAGGTGCGTGGCGTGTGGCATCCGACGATGTCCCTGCTGTGCCTGATCGCCCTTGACAGGAGCAATTCGATGCATTGCGTTTCGACGCCTCAGCGGGATCGTGCCTTCACACTGATCGAGCTCTTGGTGGTGATCGCCATCATCGGCGTCCTGATCGCCCTGCTGTTGCCCGCGGTCCAGGCGGCGAGGGAGGCGGCGAGACGGGCACAGTGCCTGAACAATCTGAAACAGATCGGACTGGCGATGCACGAGTACCACGGCACGCACGACACATTCCCACCTGGCTATGTCTCGAACACCCAGGGCAACCAACCGAATGGACAGGAGATCGGACCGGGTTGGGGCTGGGGGGCGATGATCCTCAACCACCTGGAGCAAGGTCCGCTCTTTAACTCCGTGAACTTCAGCCTTTTGACAACCAATCCCGGATCGCAGACCGCCCGCACGTCGCGACTTTCGGTCTTCCTCTGCCCCAGCAACACGGGCGGCAACGGTCCGCTCACGATCGGGGACGGTGCGGGCAACGTCTTGATCAGCGACCTTTCACCGGCTCAGTACGTCGCCGCCGCGGGGCAGTTGGAACCGGAGGAATTTGCCGCACAGAACAACGGCGTCTTCTACCGAAACAGCAAGATCGGCATGCGGGACATCACCGACGGCTCGAGCTCGACGCTGATGGCCGGCGAGCGATCTCAAAACGTCGCCAATGCGACCTGGGTGGGTATGATTCCCTTCGGTCAATCGTGCAACAATCCGAGCTGGCCGGTCCACGACTGCGAGACAGCCAATGTCCTGGTCCTCGGGCACACCGGACCGTCGCCAGATGAGCCCTGGGTGGATGTGCCCAATAACAAGAAGGCGGGTGTGGACGATTTTCATAGTCTGCACCCCGGCGGCTGCAATTTCTTGTTCTGTGACGGCTCCGTCCGGTTCGTCAAGGAGACGGTCAACCCCCAAGTCTTCAGCTTCCTGTCGACCCGAGCCGGGGGTGAGGTCGTCAGCGCCGACCAGTTCTGACGGCCGCGGATAAGAGGACCCGGTGGTTCTGGGCGGGACATGATCATGGGCGATCACCTTGGACCTTCTTCTGCGGGGTTGAACACCACCGCACGGGCCCCCTCACCCGGCCTGCGGCCGACCTCTCACCGTGGGGGCGAGGTGGGGAATTCGTCCTTGCCGTTATCGGCGGCTATGCCTGGCCTGGAGTTGTTGCTTCAGCCAGCCGGTTTCCGCGGCATCTAGCGGCGGGGTCAAAGGCTTGCCGTAGTCGATACTTCGCGGGTAGCGGAACCGCTGATAGATCTCATCGATCATCGGCTGAAGGTCTAGCGGGATATCGGAGTCCGGTTTCGCGAGCGGCACGGGAAATAGGGGCAACGGCCGGCGATAGTGGGCCCGCCAGACCCGGCAGATTTGGGCCCTCGCCCGGGCGACCAGCAGGGTGTAAGGACTGTCTGGCCAGGGATCGAGCATGGGCATGCGATGGCCGCCGCGGAGCAGGTCGATTTCGACGAGGTTCACATTGCCGAGTAAAAGACTTTGCCGCTTACGCTGGTAGAGTTCCCACCCCTCCGTGCCGGGACGCTTGTTGGACGGCGACAGGACCTCGATGCTTGTCACCAGGCGCTGGCCGGGACTCACCTCGTAGATTTCGATGAAGGCTTCGCGACGCTCCTCCTGGATGAAGGCGCGCATGGTCACGGGCTCGGCCTCGCCGACCGGCTCCGCCAACGCCGTGCCGCCTTTTCTCGGGGTCTTCTTCCGGCCGCGAGGAGCGGTGATGCCGACATCGGGCAAGAAAGCGTAGCTTCTCTCGCCTTCGGACTCCACGAGGACAACGTACGATCGTTCCCCGGTCCGTACCAGGTAATTTTCCGGAGCCACATCGGCGAGTTTCTCACCGATCTTCTCAATCAAGTGGCTGTGAAAATCTCCCCACAGCCCGCAAGCCTCGATGTAGGGATCCATGCCTGGAAACGGCGACTTCATGATCTCCTCCTTACCTGGGGGCGGCAACCGGCTTTTCACTCCGCAGCTCCTCGGCTTCGCGGCGGAGCGTCTGGAATTCGATCCGCTCGGCCCAATTCAGATTGCTCTTTGCGTCGCGGCCGGCTTCGTCGATCCAGCTCCGGGCTTTGTCCAGGAATTGCCGGGCCGTGGCGGCATGGCCCAGCCGGTGGTGTGCCATCGCCAGAAACAGCCAGCACCAAGATTGGCGGAACCCGATCGACGTTTGTGCCGATTGGTCCAACTCCCGGACCGCATCCTCCCACTTCCCGGCGCGGTGTAGGACGGCACCGAACCCCGGGCCTCCGGCAGTGTACATCTCCAACTTGACGACCGGCACGTTGGCGACCGCCTTGGGCGATTGCACGAGGGTGTAAGCAACCCTTTGGCCAACCTGGTCGTTTGTCGTTTTGCCAAATTGGTCCCACATTCGCGAGCAAATGCTCCGGTAACCGTCGCTCTTTCCCGCGGCCAGGTGGGCCATCGCGGCCTCGTACCAGACATCCACATCGTCGGGCTTGGACTCCAACCCCTTGGCATAGTCCGCGGCCGCTCGATCCCAACGGCCAAGGATCGCCAGGCAGCGCCCTCGCTCCAGACGAAGCTTACGGTCGCCCGGTTTCAACTCGGCTGCTCTGTCGTAGTCCTCTATTGCCTTGTCCCATGCCTTCCGCTCGGCGTGAGAACGGGCGCGGGCAAGCCAGAGACCGCCGTCCTTGGGACGGAGCTCCATGACCTCGGCAAAGATGGGCTGCGAAGCGAACAGCTCCCGGCAGACCGCGCTGCGCTCAGTCTCCCAGTCGGGACTCTCCGGCATCAGCTCGAGGGCGCGAACGAAGTCGGCGGCTGCCTCCTCGGGCCGGCTCAGTTCCGCGTGGAACCGCCCGCGCTTGAGCCAGGGCCCCGGATTATCGCGCGCGAGCGCCAAAGCCCGTGCGAAGTCGGCATCCGCCTCGCTCTGCCGGCCCAGCTCCGCGGAGGCGCAAGAACGGGAAACCCAGTCCGGCCAGAAACCCGGATCGGTCTCGATCAAGTGCTTGAGGTGTTGGGCGGCGTCCGACCATTGATGTTTCTGAAGACACACTTCCGCTTCCCGGCGGTGGGGCACATCCAGGAGCGCGGCCGCCTCGCGATAAGCGATTTGGCTGACGATCCAGTCGACGAACCGCCTCTTTGACAAACCCGCTTCGTCGGGTTTTGGCATCTGCTCCCGAAGCTGGCTGGCTTTATCCAGCGCCTGCCGGGCTTTTTCACTCTGGCCTAGCCGATGGTAAGCCATGGCCAAGAACGATTGGGCAGGTACGTCCCTGGTCCAATCAGAAAACTGGAGTCTCTCTTGCAGCCAATCAACCGCGCTATGAAACCGGCCGTCCCGGTACTCGGCCATCCCTTTGGCAAGTTCGAACAACGGTAGGGCGTAGCTCCCGTAACCTAACTTAACGGATCGATCGGCAAGCTGGGACAGGTGTTGACGATCCTCCACCGCGTTCGGCATGAGCAAGCAGGCCTTGGCAATTCGCTCGGCAATCCTCGGGTCGACGGTGTCGCCGAATTGGTCGAGCGCCGCGTGGCAAAGCCGCCGATAAGCGTCAAGATCCCCACAATACAATTGCGGCGGTATGGCACGATACCAAGCCTGATGGTTCGACGGATCCAGGTCAAGGCCTCGGGCCATGTCGCTGGCTGCCTTTTGCCATTGGGCGTGCTCTGCTTGGAGTTGCCCACGCGTCAGCCAAGCCCAGGCATCGCGCGGCTCGGCCTGGATGAGGCGGTCGAGATACCAGAGAGCGCGCTGGCCGCGCTTCTTCTCGATGGCGTCCGCCGCAAAGGCTCGAAAGCTCGGCAGAACGCTTTCGGGCGGGCCCAAGGCCAGGGCCCGGCCAAAATCGGCGGCGGCCAGGTCGAGCTGCTCCTGCTCGAGGTGCGCTCGGGTGCGCAGCGCAAACGCCAGAGCGTCCTGGGAATGATCCCCGATTTGATGGTCCAACTGCCACATGGCAGCCCGCCAGTCCCCGGCATCGAGACTCAGGAGCGCCTGCCGCAAATGCCATGAGAGCGGGCCGGATCGGCCTTCCAGGGGACCACCGAGCTTCGCCAGGCTCTCGCGTCGCTGTTGTAGCGTGGCTCCGTCCAGTTTTCGCACAGCCCCCTCGGGGGAGAGCTCCATGCCGCTCTGCACTTCGACCCAGCGCACGAGCCGGGCGTTGTCACCGGTTACCCGAGTCGCCGCATCCCAGAGACGAGCCAGCCCGTCCGCACATCCCGTCAAGATGGTCTGGCCGTCGGGGCTGAACGCGACGCTGGTCACGGGCTTGGGGTGCCGCAGGCTCGTGCCAACCGCAAGGCCCGTGCGGGCGTCCCAAACGCGGGCCATGTTGTCCTGGCATCCGGTCAACAGGAGGTTTCCGTCCGGGCTGAAAACGACCGCCGTGACGGCGTCGGGATGATCGAGAGGAAATCCGAGCGGTTTCGCCGTCAGGGTATCCCACAGGAGAAGGAGGCGGTCTTGGCAGGCAGTGGCAAAAGTCTGGCCGCTGGGACTGAAGGTCACACTCTTGACCGCCCCCTGATGCTCCAGGAGGGCGCCCAGTGGCTTGCCGGTGTCGGCGTCCCATCGTCGGGCTTGCTTCCCATAACCGGTCAGAATCGTCTTGCCGTCGGGGCTGAAGGCCAGGCACGTGACCGCAGCAGGATGCACGAGCGCCTCTCCAATCGGTTGCCCGTTGGCGGCATCCCAGAGACGGGCGGTTCTGTCCATGCTGCCCGTCAGGGTTCGTTTGCCGTCGGGACTGAAGGCAACGGCTGTGACATCGTTGCGATGCGGCACGGGGCGGCCGATCGGCTTGCCGGTGGCCGCGTCCCAGAGCTGGGCTTCGCCTCTGTACTCATCCAGGTATCCGGTGCCGGTCAGAAGCTTGGTGCCATCGCGGCTGAAGGCCACGGCCAAAACATAGCCCGGCTGCGGCAAGGGTGGGCCGATCGGTCTGCCGGTGGCGGTCTCCCAGCGCTGCGCGGCTCCCCTCTTGACACCCATTCCGGTGCCCGTGACGATCATTTTGCCGTCCGGGCTGAAGGCAACGGCCGACACCGATTCTTGATGGACCAGCAAGGGGCCGATCAGTCCGTCCGTCGGTAGTTCCCAGAGAAAGCTGGATTCGGACCCACCGGTGAGAATCGTGCGCCCATCCGGGCTGAACGCGACATGCAGGACCGGTCCCTGTTGACTGATCGGCGCTCCGAGCGGTTTGCCCGTGGCCGCATCCCAGAGCTGCGCTTCTCCCTTTGGGGCAAGATAGTCCCCGCTACCGGTCAGGAGCATTCGGCCGTCCGGACTGAAAGCCACGGAAGACACCGGGGCGGCGTGCGGCAAAGGCTGGCCGATTGGTGTGCCGGCGGCACGATCCCAGAAACGGACTTCTCCTTTCCGCGACTGAATGTCGCCGCCTCCCGTGACAACGGTTCTGCCGTCGGGGCTAAGGACCACGGAAAAGACCACACCGGCGACACCGATCGGTTCTCCGAGCGGTTTCCCGCTGGCAGCATCCCACAGCCGAACCTCGCTTTTGCTCGTCAGGAAGTTCGAGCTTGCCGTAGCAAAAGCCTTTCCATCAGGGCAAAACGCCAGGGCGAGAAAGTTGCCGCCGAGCTGCGGTAAGGGTTGTCCCCGTGGTTTGCCGCTGGCGGCGTCCCACAACCGGGCCTCTCCCTTGCCGGCCTGGAAATCCGCGGCCCCCGTGAGAATGGTTTTGCCGTCGGGGCTGAAAGCCAGCGCCCACACCAGGCCTTGATGCGGCAAGGGCTGTCCGAGAGGTTTGCCGCTGGTTGCATCCCAAAGCCGCGCTTCCCCCTGGCGGGATTGGAAATCGCCACTCCCCGTGAGAATGGTTTTGCCGTCGGGGCTGAAGGCCACGGCATGAACCTGGTGTTCGTGCGGCAAGGGCTGTCCGTGAGGTTCACCCGTCACGGCGTCCCAGAGCCGGGCCTCCCCTCTCCCCCCAAATGGACCGCCGCCGGTCAGAATCGTCTTGCCGTCAGGGCTAAATGCCGCTGCCCAGCCACTGGGAGTCGTGAGAGCCAGGCGAAGGACCGGAACGTCGCTGCGCAAGGCGGCCAGGCTCGTGCGAATGGAATCCTGCAATGACACGGCATCAGCGGGTGCGGTCTCCAGGCCCCGTGCCATCCAGAGCATTCCCGGATAGAGCTGCCCCTGGCCGATCAAGGTGTGGCCCTTTTCGACGGCCAGCATGGCCTCGTGCTTCTTGGTCTCATTGAGAGCAGCGGAGAGATCGACCGCGAGTTTCTCGGCCTTCGCCAGAAGCTGCTCGGCACGGTCTTTCTCGGCTCGGGTGTGACGCTGTTCCTCGATCAAGGCGGCATTCGAGCGGGCTTGCCGGGCGGCATTGTTCGACTGGACAAGGGCGAACAGAATGGCGAAGACGGTCACGGCCACGAGGCCGGCTGCCGCGATTGCCGACGATGCCGCCAGCGCCCTATTCCGCTTGCACCAGCGCCACAGGCGCTCCGTCGGGCTCACGCGGCGTGCCTTGATCGGCTCATCCTCGATGAACCGGTACAAGTCCTCGGCGAGCGCTCCCGCCGAAGCGTAGCGCTCCTTGGGGTCCTTACCGATCGCCTTGTGCACGATCGTCTCGAGGTCCTGGGGCACTTGCCGGTTCAGCTTTCGTAGCCGGGCTGGCTCCGTGGATGTTACTTGCTTGATCAGCTTGTTACGCTCCTTCTCGTCGAACGCGGGCCGGAATGCCAGCATCTCGTAGAGCGTCAAGCCCAGCGAATAGACGTCGCTGCGGGCGTCGGTCTTGCCCTCGAACGCTTCCGGCGGCATGTACCGCAGCGTGCCCAGGATGTCGCCCGTGTGCGTGAGGCTCTGCTGGTCGTTGGCCTTGGCGAGGCCGAAGTCGGTGACCCAGACTGTCGCCTGCGTGTCCAGGAGCAAGTTCGACGGCTTGACGTCACGATGGTGGACCCCTTGCTTGTGGGCATACTCGAGCGCGTTGGCCACCTGCACGCCGATGCTCGCCACGCTTCGCCAGTACGACTTCCGCCGGCCCTTCGACTTGCTGCCGTCCCGGCTTTGACCCGGCAACACGACCGAGGAGGACGACATCGTGAACGAATCGGACAGCGCCGGCGATGGGGGGGCGCCTGACGCCTGAACCTCCTGCTTCGCCCCGTTCACAGTCACCGGCGTCGTATTTTCATCGTTCTCGTCATACGCCCACTGAAACTCGCCCGTCATCAGCGAGCGGGCCACATTCACGGCCGAGATCTCCTTGCGCGAGACGCGGAGACCACCGCCGGTGAACGTGCCGGTCTGGACGTTACCGAGCTGCAGCTTCTTCAACTCGTCCAGCACCTCATCGAGCCCGAGGCCCTGAATGAACTGCATGACGTAATACGGCATGCCGTCCTGCTCGCCCACGCCAAACACAGGCACGATGTTGGTGTGGTGCAGCTTGGCCGCCGACTTCGCCTCGCGCTCGAAGCGCCGCTTGGCCTTGGCGTCCAGGAGCATGTTCCTGGGCAGCACCTTGAGCGCCACGTGGCGACCGAGCGAAACCTGCTCGGCTTCGTAGACAATGCCCATGCCCCCCTTGCCGACTTCGCGGATGATCCGAAAATCGCCAACCTGCTGGAGAGCGGGAAACGCCGGCGCGGCCGCTTGCCCGGCGTCCTGCTGGTGGTCTTCCTTGACCTGCTCGATCTCGACCATGGCCGGGAAGAGCTCGTGAATGTCGTCGGCCAGCTCGGGATAGCGATCGATGTACTCCTGGAGGGCCGGCCGTTCGCCGGCCCGGTAGCGGGCGGCGAACTCGTCGGCGAGCCGGGTGAGCAGGACGTAGTTGGCGGAGCTGTTCGATGGATTGTCAGACACTTTCGAGTCCTCCCGGCATATTGGCGAGGGTTGCCTTGAGTCGCTTGAGCGCACGAATGTAGCGCTTGGCGGCGGCCGGCTCCTCGATGCCAAGCGACAGGGCCGTTTCGGCCAGGCTCATCTCCTCGAAATGTCGAAGAGACAAGACTTCGCGGTCGATCGGCTCGAGTGTGTTGAGGGCTTCCTGAACGCGCATCATCCGTTCCGCCCGCACGGCCGCCTGCGTGGGCGAGGTGTGCTTGCCCAGGAGCTGGGCCGCCAATGCCGACGACGAGGCCGCCGGCAAGGCGCCCCGGTAAATCGAGACCTCCAGCCCGGCGTCGCGCATCTGCGTTCCCAGGTGGTGGCGATGCAATTTCAGGAGCCGTTCGCCGACGATCAGCCGCAGCCAGAGAAAGAGCGGGTAGTTCGGCTCGCGCAAGTATTCGTCGAGCCGGGTGACAGCCTCGAGGTAAGCCTCCTGGACCACGTCCGACGCGTCGATCCGCGCCAGCAACCGGCCGTCGAGGCGCAGCTCGACCATGCGCCGCAGGCGCGCCCGGTGCCGGGCGAATAGCTCATTCAAAGCCGCCTTGTCCCCGGCACGGGCCTGTTCCAGAAGGCGGGCTGTATCGGCGGAGTTGCCGGTCATCGCGGTTCCCATCAGATACTAACTCCGGATGGAGCGGTTTACTGGACAGGCTGCGAGCGATTTTTTGAAAGATTTTTCCGTACCGGCTTCTCGTGAACGGAATTTGCTCGTGCCGGCGGAGTGGGCCATTGCCGCCAAACCAGCATAGTCGAAATGATTGAGCAGTCCGAGGTCGCCTCGCGGGGAATGGTTCAATCGCGCCGTGACCTTGATGCGAAGTGGCGGGCCTCTGGGTGCCGGGGATGACCGATGCGGCTGTCGAGGGTAACATTCAGCTTATGGCACTCAATGGTGGTGATCGCGCTGTTTGCGGTCATCGCCGCTGGGCTGGGTGTCTGGATCGCGTCCGGGCTACTGGTCGCAGCGTCTCTCATCGCCATCCCCATCGTCCTGACCAAGCCGGGACGCCGGTTGGAGGCTGCCGCGTGGACCTCCTTTGTCTCTCCCATTCTTTACTATTGCGGCTTGAACGCGATCTGGTTCACCGCCCGATTCAACCAGGGACATCAACCGCGCTGGATTTTCGACGATCCGGATTTTGTCAGCCTGATGGTCTCCGTGCCGTTGCTTGCGACCTTGTTTTTCATTTTCATGCTGATTCTTCCGTTCGCCCTGCTGATGCTCTGCGTTCCGCTCATGGTCGCTGCCATTTCCCAGAAAATCCGACGCAAGGAGATCGGAGTCGGCGGCGCCGCCGTGCGGCTTTCGATTCCGTTATTCCTCTGGTTCTTGGTCTACGCCATCGCGCGCTGGTCTGCGTACATCCTAAAATGGTTCCTGAATTGAGCGGGCTGGTCCGAGAGTGGTCTTGGGCGCGGTTTGGTTCGGGCCCTACCCCAGAGGTTTGCTTCCCAGCACGCCGGTTACCCTGATGAGTCCTCTCATGAGCCACGCGGATGCCCATCGCGTCGCGGCCGAGTGGGATCGAGCGAAGGCGATCGGGCCGAGCCTCGACGACGTGCAAGTCGAAGCCTGGGACGCGATGCGAGAGATCGACCCGAAGTCGTTTGGCGACGTGCGTTGCCGCATGGTGCTGGAGGGATGCAAGTGGGACCCGCAAGTCGGCGACGTGGCAACCCTGGCGACGTTTCCCTTGATCCTTCCCGCGGCCGCGGCCCGCAGTCTGGCGATCCTGGCCGAGCGTCTCACGGCGGAAGCACTCGAGGCGGAGCGGGCCGTGCTGGAGCAACCGGAATGCCTGAAATTGCTGGGCCTGCCGCGAGCCGTCCGGCGTGTGCTCAGCACGCGGGTCCAACCGACGGCGGCCGCCGCCCGGGTGATCCGGTACGACTTTCATCGCGTGGGAGTCTATACAATCAACGGCCGTGCCGCGGGCCTGTTCGGACGGATGGCTCCACGCCCGTTGATCGACTTCTCGGCGATCGAGGTCGCCGTGTTGATCGCCGCCGGCAAGTCTGGTTGAGCGCTAGCCATGGATCGAGCGACGTACGAGTGCTGGGCACCACCCGGCGGTATCTGGTCGCCGTGGGTCAAGCCGGTTCTGTTTGCCCATCTCACGGAATCGAAGACTTTTCCCCGGGTCGAGATTCCGGCGGTGAGTCTGAGCTGGGATCCGACTGAGCTCGCGCAAAGTGCGCTCGTCGTGGACTTGCCGGGCCTCGAGTCGCTTGGGCTGGGCCTGGATCTGCTCCGGCTCGGGTTCCGGCCGGTGCTGCTGTTCAATTCCTGCCCGGCACCCGATTTCCTTGGTTCGGTGGTGACCGACGAGGTCGTTCCGGCCAGTCCGCTCTTGCCGAGTTTGGTGCAAGGGGCCGAGCGCGTGCACGCGGCCGGTCTTGCGCTGCAAGCCGCACCGGCTTTCCTGCTCGATGCCAATCGACTCGGGATGGGAAAGCCGATCAGCCGAGGATGTTTCGACAACCGGTCGGTCCACTTCCCGAGCGACTTTCCCTCGGCCGATTTCCTGGCTCGCCACGGGATCGCTCGCGTCGACGTCGTCCACCGGGGGAAGCTGCACAATGATCTGATCGACGTTCTCGAGATCTGGCAGCGGGATGGGATCTCCGCGTCGCACATCGATCTGGATGTGTCCGAGACGTCATCGCGCTTGACCCTGCCGCCCTACTGGCGATCCGCTCTTGGTCGAGCGGCGCGAAGGCTGTGGGCTCTTTTCGCTCTGCGGTGGAACCTTCGCGGGGGCTACGGCGGCTTTGTCCCCGAGATTGGATCAGCCGGGGGATGAGCGACCTGGACTGGCCGGGTCAACTTCAGCCGTTTGCCGGATCGCCGCCGAGGATGGCCAGCGTACCCCCACCAACGGCGATGAACTGTCTGCTCCCGATGGACAGGTTCCACGCCTCATACCCAGATGAATCGGGAATGACCTGAAAATCGTGTTCGGTGCTAAATCGAAGCTCCAAGTCGAGGATGCCCTTTCGAAGTTCAACTGCTTCCACTGCCGCTCCCGCAAGGCGGCGGTTGACCTCCGTGGCTGCGTCCACGGGCGCCGGAACACCAAACTGATGACCGTCATCCTGACTTGTGAATCGTATTCGACTATCTTCGACAAGCCGCCAGAGACATTCGACGACAAGACTTGCGTCCTTGTCGAAGACAAGCACCCAATCGAACTCACGCCGCGTGAGTGATTGAAATCGGTGTCCGACGAGCCACGCGAGTTCATTCATGGCAAGAAGATTAAGATTAGGAGGAAGATTACGATTAGGAAGAGGATGAAGAGCACGATCAAGATTAAGAGTAGGATCTCATGCACGCGCCTGTCCTGCTCTTGCTCGTGCTCTTGCTCTTAGTCCTCTTCCAAATCTTACTCTTCATCTTACTCCTTCTCTTATGTGCGAGCCGCTCGTCAACCCGTCAAAGGCAGATTGACGGGCCACACGACGGCTAGCTCCGGGTCCAATCACCTGCCGTGCGCGTGCCTCATCGAGAACGGCTCACACTCGAACGCATGGTGGAAACCTCCTCGGAGGCGGCGATCCGGTCGATGTCGGCCTGGGTGGGCCGGCCGCGCCGGGTCAGGGCAGGCTGGGCGACCTGCCAGTCGCGGCCGTCGCTGGTGATCGCGATCGTTCCAAGCTGGTCGGTGCGCAGCAGGGGAATCCCGCTGCGTCGCAGCAGGCCGATCGTCTCGGAGTGGGGGTGGCCGTATTCGTTGTTCTTGCCCATGCTGGCCACCGCCAACTGGGGCCCTACGGCCTGCAGCCATCGTGCGTCGGTTCCGTTGCGGCTGCCGTGGTGGGGCAGCTTGAGGATCGTGCAGCCGCGTACCAGCTCGGGGTGATTAAGCAGCCACCATTGCCGCTCGGGGCCTTCACTGTCTCCGGTCAAGAGGACCGAGAACGACCGGTAAGTCACCCTCAGGCCGATCGAGTTGTTGTTCTCGTCTTTTCGATCTTCAGGAGGCTGGGGAAACAGGGTGAGCTCGACGGAGCCCAGCTCGATCTTGCGCGGCTTTGACGTCGGTTGAATGACCGTCAGCCCCTCGGCCTCAACCGTCTTCAATAGCTTGAGATAAAGGGTGGTCGCATGACCCGAGCTGCTCGCCAGAAAGTAGCGAGGCTTGAGCGCTCGAACGACCGCATCCATTCCGCCATAGTGGTCGCCATGGTGATGGCTGATCGCGACCAGATCGAGCGACTTGATCCCCTTGCGCTTGAGGGCGGCGAGCGCGGCGTTCCTGGTCGGGCCGGCGTCGATCAATGCCGTCTTGCCCTCCGGCGACCGGATCAGGATCGAGTCTCCCTGCCCGACGTCCAAGACCTCAATGCTGACCGGCTGGGTGGTCGACGGCCGGAAGAGCTGCGCCTCGCTCGATCTTGGCGCCGTACTCGACGCGAGGCCGGCCAGAACGAGCACCCAGACGCGAAGACGACGGTAAATCTTCACAAACGGATATCTCCCCCCGGATCACGTTTTGCCAGCTTGTCCTGGACGCGCCTGGTTGCCTCGGCGAGCCTGCGGGTTGCCTCGGCGTCTTGCTCAAGGGAGAGGGTGAGCACATCACCGGGCCTGGCTGCCGGCGGCAGGAGCGAGCTGGGCATGTTCAGGATTTCGCCGTCGTCGGTCAGGAGGACGGCGATCTGTTTCCCTTTGCCTTCGAAGCGATCGAGTGAGAGACGTACGGACACGCCGCTGGCTCCTTTGGCCCGGCTGGGCTCACTTGATGACGATGGGGCGCTCGGCGATCTCGGTGGGGTCCTGGTGCCCGAGGTCGCCGGCACGCTGGCTGGAGAGGACGACGTGGCTGATGCGCGGGTCTACCGGTGGATCCGGCTTCTGTGCGGGTTCGAGCGGAAAATCACCGGTCTTGAGCGGGAATTCGCCGGCGGCCGGATCGGAGCCGGCCAGGGTGAATCGTCTGGGCTGGGCGAATAAGCCGGCCTTGCAGTCAGAGACTTCGAGGACGAGCAGTTCGCCGGGCATCCATTCGACCTGAAACGGCCGGTTGGGCCATCCCGCGGACAATTCGTCCTTGCCCACCACGGCCAGGCGTTGTCCGTACGACCTGGAATCCCACAGAGTCGTGTCCCGGCCCTGAGAGCCGAGCTTGTGCACCTTCGTCTGGATGTCGACGGTGCGTCCCGCCTTGAACAGTGACGGGTCAAGCTCGACCTTCTTGATCGTGACCTGAAAGATCCCGGGCCGGCGAAAATCATCATGGGGCTTGAGGGCGTCGATGGCGCCGGAGACCAGCAATCGATCGAGGGCGGGGGAAGCACGATCGGCGGGTGTCCCCGTCACGAGGGTCCAGAGGGCCTGGACCCGGGGATGGTCCTTGAATGCCCAGCCGCCGACACCGGCCGATCCACCACTGACGAGCACGAGGAGATAAACGAGCCGTCTAATCAGGGACGGCTTCTGTCTCTTCCTTGGATTGCTCATGCACCATTTCCCATTTTTTTTGCGCGCGGACTCGCAGATCCATCCGACGCCGGAAGGAGCCCGTCGAAATCACGTTTCTTCTGATCGATCAACGACCTGCGCACTTTGGCACGATCGTCGCAGGTACCGTCGCCGCTGGTTTCCCCGAGACGGGTTGGAGCGAATCGGCTCGATGGGGGGGAAGCGGCCCCCTTATTAGCATAGATCGCAAACGCGTCAAGGTGATTTGGCTGGCCAGCCGTCTGGTCCGGGGATGCCTGAAGGCGGTCCGATGAGCTGGCCACGCTTGAGCGCCAGCGCGATTTGCGGTCGCCGCTGCGCATCATTTCGCGGTTTCTTACGCCTATCTCGCAGCAGGCCCTGCGCGATCAGGCCGTCGAAGCGCTGGGAGCGATCGGCGAGCCGAGGGCGATCCCCGAGCTGCGCCGGATCTGGCAGACCAGCAACGACCTCGCCTGGAATGGCGCCGCGATCCGCGCCCTGGCGCGGCTCGGGCAGCAAGACATTGCCCCGAAGCTGAAGGATTGAGGGGAAGCATCGCCTTTTCCATCATTGTGAAGGGTCAATATCGAGTTCGGAGCGGCGGTTCTTGATCCATCGCTTCGGGACGTACGTCGAACCGGGAGTGTAAAGGCTCGATTGGTGTCGAGAATTAACAATCGGGCCTCGGCGTTTTAGGAAAGCGTAAACGGTGATCCAGAGAGCTGACGCTCCAGTGACTGGGCCTGTCCATCCGGTGGGCTCGGACAGGCGATTGGAGGCGACACGCCGATGGCTGTTCCGAAGATCAGAAATACAGCAATCCTTATCGGGTACAACCCGGATGGCAAATGCGTTTACAGTGAGATCCTTGATCTATCGGATTATTACGATGGCGAGCATGCCTGGGACAAGAGTGCGTCCGTCACATCGCGGGCCGTACTCGTGTTATTGAGGCTGTCGACTCGAAACGGTATAACGAACGTCGGGAAGCCGTCGTCCAGGTCGCTCGACCCGTGGGCGCGGCCTCGCCCCTTGCTCTTGAGCTCACGGATCGGAAGGCTCGAATCTCATCGTCCTCCTGACGGAGTCGGAGTTCCGAAGTCATGAAAAAAAGTGCAAAGCCTCCGCTATCCCCTCCCCAAATCAGTGACCGCCCGCTCGTTTCCCTGGAGGCCCTGCTGGAACTTGCCAGATGGGTCGAACGACGAAAGCGTGAACTCGGAGGAGATGAGCCGGGCGTCAACGCATCGACGGATGAGTTCAGCCCTGCGCCGGCTGACGCTCCCAGGCCAGCGCGCGAGCGACCCGACCTGCCGGACGCTCGGTCCGGATCAGCGACGGATCCTCCTCGATTCAGACGGCGTCGCTCCGCGAGGTGAACAGGAAGTCGTTCGACTTGATCGCGGGGACGACCATTCTGTTGGCGGTGGTTGGGACCGACGTTGCTTCCAGGTTTTTCAAGAGGTTGATCGGGCTCTCGTTGAACCGAAAGTTGTTGACCGGGTAGGCGATCTTGCCTTTCTCGATCAGCCAGACGCCGTCGCGGGTCAGGCCGGTCACGGTGGCGTTCTGGGGGTTGACGACGCGGATGTACCAGAACCGCGTCACCAGGAGCCCGCGCTCGGTCTGGGCGATGAGCTCTTCGACGGGTCGTGAGCTCCCTTCCATGACCAGGCTGCCGGAGAAGGGGACCGGGTCGGTCTTGGTCTTGACCGCCCAGAAGCGGTCGACGGAGAGGGCCTTGACGACTCCATTCTCGATCCAGGTGGTTTTTCGCGAAGGGAGGCCCGCCGAGCCGCCGCCGCCGAAGCCGCCGAAGCCGAGGCCGCCCCCGCGCCCACCGCCGGTCCAGGGTGAGCCCGGGACGCGCGGGTCGGTCGGGTCGGACCGCAGCGTGACGCCGTCGGCGAAGAGCTTCTCACCGAGCTTCGTTCCGCCGCCGGGCTTGGAGAGGAAGCTGCGGCCCTCGTCGGAAGTCCGGGCGTTCAAGGAGAAGATCAGCGGGAAAAGCAGCTCGGAGACGGCCTGCGGCTCGAGGATCACCGTGTACCGGCCCGGCTCGAGGTCGCGCGGCCGGGACGACGAGACGGCCTTGCTCGCCGCGATTTCGACCAAGCGGGACGGGTCGATGCCGGCCAGCCTGGGGGCCTCGAACGCGGCGTAGCCCGATCCAGTCCCTTCAGCCGTCCGCATCGTGGTGGAGAACTCGGCCGAGGTGGAGCGATGGAAACCGAAGTTTCCCTTCTTGTTGGCGAGGGCCGACCACCGGGCCGAGGTCTCGAAGAACCCGGACGCGGTGAGCCGCTCGGCCCGGGCCCGGTCAAGGGCTTTCTTGACCCCGTCGCGGCGCTTGACCGGGTCTGGGTGTGCGGTCTCCTCGTCGAAGGCGTCGATCTCCAGGTATTTTTGCGGGCCAAGCGCCTCGACCGCCTCGGGGTCGGGCCGGGCCGCGGCCATCAGCTCTTCACTCCGGGCGACGGCCCCCTTTACGGCGTCGTCATCCAGGAAATCGAGGCTGGTCGAACCACTGCGGCCCCCCTCGCGACTCGTGATCGAGATCGACAGGGTTTCGGCCGAGCCGGCCGTGGTGACTTGATTGGCGGCGAACCGGGTGTGGCCCGTCTTGGAGAGGCCCAGAAAGACCTCGCAGTCGGCCGCCCTGGAGAACGAGAGGACGCGGTCGGCCAGCGCGCGTGCCTGTTCCTTGGTCCAGCCCATGGTCATGCGGTCCTCAAGACGTTGATCTGGCGGAAGCGGGACGGCGAACACCCGTGACTCATCGCGTTGATCTGGCCGGGCTGCCCCTTGCCGTCGGCGTTCAACCCCACGTTCTCCCACAGGGACTCGCCGCCGATCCCGTCGCAGGCGGCCCAGAAGTCGGGCGTGCGGCTCTGGTAGGCGACGTCGGCGATCATCGGGCCGACCTTGCCGTTCTTGATCTGCCAGAAGGCGTCGCCGCCGAACTGGAAGTTGTACCGCTGCTGGTCGATCGAGTACGACCCGCGGCCGTCGATCAGGATCCCGTCCTCAACCCCAGAAACCAGGTCGTTCAGGGTCACCGCCAGAGGCGACGGAGCGAGCCACACATTTGGCATTCGCTGGAACGGCACCGACGCGAACGAGTCGGCGTAGCAGCAGCCCATCGACTCCTTCTGGTTGATCAGGTGGGCCTGGTCGCGGATGGTCTGGTAGCCGGCGAAAATGCCCTTGCTGATGATCGGGAACATGCGGGTCTTCACTCCGTCGTCGTCGTACCCGCATGTCGAGAGGCTCTCGGAGCGGATCCGGTCGCCGAAGAAATTGACGATGTCGGACCCGACCCGGAAGGTGCCGAGCTTGTCGGGAGTCAGGAACGATGTGCCGGCGTAGTTCGCCTCGTAGCCGAGGGCTCGGTCGAGCTCGGTCGAGTGACCGATCGACTCGTGAATGGTCAGGCCCAGGTGGGTCGGCAGCAGGACCAGGTCTTTCTTGCCCGGCTCGACCGAAGGCGCTTTGAGGTGAGCGACCGCCTCTAGGGCGACGCGCCTGGCCTCCTTGACCATGCCCGCGCGCTCGACGGCCTCGTACCCGGCCGTCACGGCGTGAGGGCGGTAGGTCCGCGACTTGACTTTTCTGCCGGCGAGGACCGCCGTCGCGGTGAACTCGGGGGCGATCTGGAGGACGTACTGCTGGATGACGCTCCCTTCGGTCGAGGCGAAGAACCGGTCCTCGGCCCGCTGGGCGATGAATGCGGTGACCGAGAAGACACCGCGGACCTTGCGAGCCTCGGCCGCGACGGCCCGAAGCAGGTCGAGCCGATCGCCGATCGGGACGCCGAACGGGTCAATCGCCACGGCCGTCTTGTAGGTATCCTTGTAAGTGGGCGTCGGGGCGAGCTCGACAGGACGGGTCATCAGCGGCGCGTTTGCCCTGGCGATCGACACGGCATCGACCGCGGCGCGGGCGATGGCCTCGCGGCTGACCTCGTGCGAGGCGGCGAAGCCCCAGGCGCCCTCGGCCAGGACGCGCACGCCGAATCCGAACGTTTCCGAGTCGGAGACCGACGGGACCTCGACCGTCTTGCCGGTGCCGCGCTCGGCCTGGGCGCGGAGGGTGACGGCCTGATTCCGGTAGCGGTTGATGCGGATGTCGGCGTACGACGCGCCGGCCTTCTTGGCCTGCTCGAGGCCAAAGGCCGACAGCTCCGCGAGCTGATCCGGCCCGGGGCTCGCGCCGCGAGCGGCGGGGCCAGCGCCCAAGGCCGACCAGGCCGCCGCGCCGGCGACGCCGTGTGCGAGGAAGGTTCGTCGCGTCGTACCCACAGTCACCTCCCGGGATCTCGGAAGAGCGGGCCAGCCCCGCGCGGCAGCCGGATCGGGGCCGGCGAACAACTCAGACCAGTTCGGGCAAGCGGTGGCCCGAGACGAGAGACAATCTAACAAGCCATTCTGCCAGGTTCAACTATGCGATCGAGGAAATCCTTCTTCATTTCGCCCGCTCGATGAACAGGACGCGGATGGGTTTCTTTTCCCGGGTGAAAGTCAGCCCGGTCTGCTCCTGGAGATGTTGCAGCACCAAAGACTCGTCGTGATCCTCTCGCTTCATTTGCTGGGTGAAGGGACTCCGCGCGTTGTAGAACCACTCGATGCTTTCGTTCGGCGGAGCCTCCACCTCACTCACGACGGGTCGTTCGATCCATTCGGCTACCCATTTGAGGAACTCCGGGAACTTGCCGGTACCACCACCGGCTCCTCCGCCATTTGGGACAATTTGCTTGCCGTAGATCTCGACCTGGTTCTTGGACCGGCCTGCGACGGGCGAATGGCGATACCGTCCGTGCGCGACCACCACGTCGCGCTCCACCTGGCGAAACTTCACGGAGATCCTCAGTCTCAGAGCGCGCTGAAGGATGGACTCGAGAGCCGCGGCCATGCGCTCATCCGGCACTCCAACGCGATAGACCCAGTCGCCGCTGACCTCTGTTTCCAGTAGTTTGGGATCGCCCTCGATGTCGGTCGAGTAAACGCCCATCTCGAGGTATTTCGGAAGCGTACGCAGGGGCCAACCGATACCCCCCGCATAGCGCTGGCTCCAACTCTGCAATTGATCGGGATCGCGCCATTGGAAGGTCATCGCCGCGATGTGGACAAGGTCGTCTTCTCTTCCCGGGTGCTTCATTTTCCAGTAGACGCGCATGCCGTCCGGGCGGGGTGGTTCGATACGCTTGAGGTCCTGACCGGGTACGAGATGGTAGATTTGGAGGAACTCCTTCAAAGACTCCTCGTCGGTGTCGACCCTCGAAGTTGACTTGGCCGCGCCCTGGGCGTCCTGGCGATCGACGGCGCTCTGTCGAGTGGTGGTCGTGCCGCGCAGGGACGGCATGACCACGGCGAGCAAACCCAGCGCGAGCAAACCGTAACGACCCCGGCGCGACACGATCGGCAGACTCTGGCGGAGATGCCGCAGCATGCTCAATCGCTTGAGCCAGAACGTGCTCAGCCTAGCCCCGCTCATGGGAGAGAGGGCCGTCGCCCACGGACCAAACGGGTTGTTTCTCATCGGGCTGTCTCCGGATTGAGTGCATGACTTGAGACGTTTTCAAAGGCCGAGTCGATCGCGGTCGCCGACGCGCGCAAGGGAAATGACGCCGCGCTGGCGACCTGGACGAGCATTCGGGCGTAACTCGCAGCGTCCCGGTTGGACAGATTCATGGCGGCCTGGTCACAGGCCAGCTCGCGTTCCAGCAGGATGCGACCAGCCGCCCAATGAGCCACCGGATGGAAGAAAAAAAGCATCCGCGCGATGGCGGGGAACCAGTCCCAGAACAAGTCGCCTCCCACGCCGTAAAAAATCAAGCGGCGTCCCATGTGAATAGTCACGCGATCGGTTTACGTCCCAACAGGTGGAGGGCCTGAGCGCGCACCAAGGCGATTGTCTCACCGAGCTCGACCAGGGCTTCCAGCTCCTCTTTTTGTTCGGAGGTCAAACTGCCGTTCGTATTGCGGTCCATGAGAGACTGCAACCGCCGGTCACCCCTCGGGGGTAACCGAAGTGCCGCCACCGCCTCAATCATTTCGACAGGGGCTTCTACGACCGTGCTCATGGGCGTTACCTCCCGAGCGACGCTACAACCGAGTCAAGACACTCGTCTCTCTCACCATATCAAAGTCGAAGGACGAATGCCGCGTGGTTGACGAACCGGAGGCCGTGACGGTTGCCCACGTCGTCCAGAACCGCACGGCGGAGATTGTCGATCTCAGTTGAGCTCTCCGGGTCGGATTGTCTTCCGTGCTCGGTCCCGGTAGCCTGATATCAAGGGGAGGTGATTCATGTTCGGGGACGGTTCGCTGACCTTTCGAGAGTTCGCAATGCGTGAGCCCTTGCCGCTGGCGACGATCCACGACGCCGTGCTGGAATTCCTGCGCGGGCGGACTGACGCCGTCCTCTTCGGCGCGCATGCGGTGAATGCGTATGTCGATGAGCCTCGGATGACCCAGGATGTCGACATCCTTTCGCCCCGAGCTGCTGAGCTAGCCGAGGAATTGCGTGCTCATCTCTCTCAGCAATTTCAGATCGCGGTCCGGGTTCGGACGGTGGCAGATGGACTCGGCCATCGGTTGTACCAGGTCCGCAAACCAAAGAACCGCCACCTCGTCGACGTGAGGAGCGTGAGCAGCATCCCGCCCCATCAGGTCGTCGAGAATGTCCTGGTGGTCCCGCCACTGGACTTGATCTCCCAGAAGGTGTTGAGCATGGTCAACCGATCCGGGACGGCGAAGCGACTGTCGGACTTGGTCGACATTCACCGTCTCCTGCTGACCTTCCCCGAGCTCAAGGCTTTCGAAGGCCCGGTCGCCGATCGCCTGCGGGACTCGGGCGCGCCTCGGTCAGTCCTTGATGCATGGCGAGAAATTGCCGCTCAGGAAATCGTCGCGGAGAACGATGACGAGGGCTATTGAAGCGTTTCTAGCTTTGCTCTGAATCCGGCGCGGGCGAAGAAGTGGTGTCGGTCACGGCGTCTGAGTCGGAGCTCCCTCATGCGCTTCGTGCCGGGCGATCTCCTCCTCCATGATATGTTGCCCGCCGTGCTCGGGGTTGCCGATCAGGCGTTGGCCCTTGGGATCGACGACCCAGTCGAGATGTTCGAGCGGGACCCGGCCGATCAAGACCGGGAACTCATCACCGATCTCGCCGACGTCGATCGCACAGTCTCGTCCCTGGATCGTCAAACATACGGCCCGAAACATCGGCATCGTCAACGCTCCGCCGGGCCCAGGCGCCTGTCGCGTTCGCAGTGGACGCACTCCGAGGGAAGCGATCATCGACTTGGGTAGGAGAAGTCCCGTGGCGCCGGTATCGACGAGGGCGTCATGGACTTCGACGCTCCGCACGGCGTCGGAGGCAATCAATCCCTTCTCAACGTCGAACAGGTCTTCGAGGTTCTGTATCTTGGCGGTGACAAGCACCTTGCCCATCCGTGTCGTCTCCATTCGATTGTCCTTATTCTCGTGAGAACGCATTTCCTTCAGGGAGGTAGACTCTTTTTATTCTACCTGAGAGTGTCTTCCTCACGTCGAACCCGTTTCGCCGACCCGATCGTCTTCATGCCGCGTGGCTCAGAAGGGAACACTGCTGCGAGGGCGCGCCGGAGAGACCCACACAGGAGCCGACCTGCGGAGCGGTACAGACGCAGGACTCGGCCGGCGCGGCGGAGTGGTGAAGTCGAGGTTGAGCTTCTGTTCCGTCGCGAAGCGGGCGAACGCCCAGTGGTTGACGAAGCGGCGGCCGTAGCGGTTGCCGAGGTGATCGAGCACGACCCGCCGAGGCCCACCGAAAAAAGTCGGCATTTTGAGCAGATCGACCAGTTCTTGCGTGGTCAATCGGCACGGGAATGGCTCGGCGGAAATGCGCGCCACCGCCTCCATCGCTCCCTCGAGGCCCGGACCCGCGGATGCCGCCATCCGTGCCTCCCGCCGGGCTCTCTGCGCGCGGCTGGTGTCGGTGAGGACCAAGTTGAGAGCCTCAGGATCGCCGCCGAGCACCGTTCCAGGGCCCACGCCCATCATCTGACCCATCCTCTGAGCCATCATGTCGCTGGACACCATGCCCCCGCCAACCATCATCCGGCCCGTCATGTTACTTTTGCCGATCATCCCACCGTTGCCTGAGTATTCCGCCCCTTTGCTCCATTCGTCGACTATTCGAGCGGACAGATCGCGAGCCCGCCTACTGGCGACCTGGGAATCGAGTCTCGGTAGCAACTTCGCCACGATTCCATCGATCGAAGCGCGATTTTGCATTTGCGGCTCTTCCGATCGTGCTCGCATGAGGATGCTGATTGCTTCGTCACAGACTCGCGAGGCCTCGACCGGGTCCATCCGCTCGGTGACTCTTGCCAGAGACGACGCCAACGCGTTACGGGCCAAGCCGTCGGTCTCCCGCTGTATGGCGGTGACGAAGATTCGACTGGCCTCGGCTCTCCCTATTCGATTTGCCACCTCCACCAGAGCGTACGCCATCGAAGGTCTGTCATTGGTCTCTTTTGTCAAAGCATCGGCGAGCCAAGTAGCGGACTGGCCGTATATCCGCGTGGCCGCCGCAGTGTCCGAACGACCCTCCTGCAACGCCAGTCCTGACACCAAGTTTGAGCGCACACCCGCATCCGTCGGCTTCATCAGCGCTTCGGTGAACACCCTGGCCGCCGCGGCCGAGTCCATTCGGCCTGCCGCCGTCGCCAGCGCTGAAGCCAACTGATTGCGGACATAAGCGTCCGTCTCCCGATTCAGTGCGTCGGCGAGCACGCTGGCGGCCTTGCCACAGATCCGCGCCGCCTCGGCCGGGTCCATTCGGCCTGCCGCCGCCGCCAGCGCTGAAGCCAACTGGTTGCGGACATAACCGTTCGTCTCCCGATTCAGTGCGTCGGCGAGCACAATCGCCGCTTTACCAGCGTCAGACGGTGACAGGTGTGACGCCACGACCACGAAACCGTTCCCTAGATGGGAAGTGAAATCCTTTTTCGTCGTAAAAGCTCTGACCATGTCCTCGATGACGGGACCGCAAACGTCCGCGACGCCGGACGAATCCATCCGCTCAGCCACGAGGCAGAGTCCCGCCCCCAGCCATGAGCGGACTTTGGCATCCTTCTCGTGTGCGATTGCCGCCACAAGCACCTTAGCGGCCTTTCCGGCATCGTACGCGTCGAGGCGGAGGAGAAGGTAGTAGAAATTCTCAACCAGCGAAGAGCCGTTCCCCGCGATGACGCGTGCCCAATCTCCTTCGTGCTCCATGCGTGCGGCGAGGAAACGAACGGTTTGGATGGCCTGCTCGGGCGCCAGTCGAATTGCCATGGCCGCGAGACCACGGATTAGGACAACCTTCGCCTCGTTGTTCGTTTCTTTTTGCACCAACACGGCCAAGTCTTCGGCCACTGGTCGGCAGATCCTTGCGGCTTCCTCCCGGCCCAGTCGCTCCGCCAGAGGCGCCAAGCCCCAGGCCAAGTTCCCACGAGCAGCGGCAACCTTTTCCTTCTCAAGGGCTGTTCTGAGGATCTGAATTACGGGGCTCCCTGCCTGACGAAGTTCGGCTGGATTCAGCCGTTTGGCAATCTTTGCAAGCGACGACGCCAGGCCGGCGCGGTCCACGGCTTTCGCACTTTTCTCCAAGGCCATGGCGAGCCTCTGCGAGAACTTGGTGTAAAGGCGGCTCGCTTCGATCGGGTCCATCCGGTCCGAGACGGTCGCCAGGACGTGGCTCCAGTCATCCCAGTACCATACGTTGGCTGCGCGTGCCACGGCCTCTGCTATCGCCTGCGCGACTTGCGCGGCCTCGGTCGGCTCCAGTTGTCCCGACACTGTCGCAAGAGCATAAGATGCGCTCATGGGATTGGGCCAGGACGAAGCCGAGGTCGGCTCCAGTTGTCCCGACACTGTCGCAAGAGCATGGGACAAAACCCGCGAATTCGCATCCTTCTCCCGCTCCAGGGCAGTGACCAGCGCACGGGTACACTCGCGACAAATCCGTGACGCCAGCGCGGGCTGCAACCGTTTGGCCGTCGACGCCAAGCCAGTCGCCAGCGTGTTCCGAGCGTTCGCATCCGTCTCCCGCGCCAATGCAGCAGAGAGTCCTTGAGCGGCCTCGGCCGGCTCCATTCGCGCCGAAACCGATGTTAGACTCTCTGCCAATGCCGAGCGTACTACGGCGTCCGTTTCGTGTTCCAGCGCAGTGACCAGCACGCGGCTGGAAATGCTCGGATCGAGCCGAGCCGAGCTTTTCGCCAGGTGCTGTTCCCAGGCCGAGCGAAGGTCGTTCGAACCGTCGGCCGCGAGCGCCTGGACGATGATCCCGGCGCACTCCTTGGTCGCCAGGCCGGGTCGATCCTCGAGTTCCAAGGCGATAAACGCCGATTCCACCTTGTTTGGGAGCGGGAGTTTCGAGTCGCCGAGCTTCTCAGTCAGTAGCTTTGAGGCACGGTCGCGCCTCCCCAGGTCGAGGCCGACGGCCGCGATCAGGGCTGGCTCGGACCGGGCACGGAGCTGACGTGCGGTGAGCGGGTTACTGGTGGCCTCGTCCAGGAAGCGGAGGCCGATCGGCTCTCCCTGGTGGAGGGAGAGTTCCCAGAGGGCCCCCGTCTCAGGCTCGGACAGAGTCTCATGGTTAGCTTCGTCGCCATTGGGATCGAGCGGCCGCACCAGGCTCTGGGCGAAGGTGCGCTCGGTCCGGTCGTTGGCGGAGGATGCCTCATGCTCGGCTTTCTCGGCCCGGATTCGCCCTCGTCGCTCCGCCACCGCGAACAAGCCGGAGACGACCGCGCCCAGGACAACGGCCAGGGCCACCGAAGCCGCCAGGCCCGCCACCGCCGGGTTTCGCTTGCACCAGCGCCAGAGCCGCTCGGCCTGCCCAACCGGCCGCGCAGTGATCGGCCGCCCGGCCAGCCAGTTGGCCAGGTCGTCGGCCAGTGTTTCGGCCGACGGATACCGTCGCGCCGGCTCCTTGTCCAGGCATTTGAGCACCACCGTTTCCAGGTCCCGGTCCATTCCCGGCAGGATCGACGATGGCCGCGGCGGCTCCAACTCGCGCACCTGGCGGAGTAGTGTCAGCACGTTGTCGCCCGTGAACGGTGTCTGGCCCGTCAGCCGCTCGTAGAGGATCACGCCCAGACTGTACACGTCGGCCGCGACCGTCAGGTCCTTGCGGCCGGCCGCTTGCTCGGGAGCCATGTAGCGCGGGGTGCCGAGCACCTGTCCCGGATCGGTCAGCGAGCGATCGGTGTCCGAGAGCCGCTTTGCCAGGCCGAAGTCGGTCACCAGCCGCGTTGCGCTCGAATCAGCCAGCACGTTGGAAGGCTTCAGATCACGGTGCAAGACACCGCGCTGATGCGCGTGGTGCACTGCCCGGATCACGTCGACCAAGCCCGCGACCTCGGCGCGAGCGTCGGCCCGTGGGTGCTTCGCCAGCGAGGTCCCCTCGACGTACTTCATCGAGAAATACTGCTGACCTTCGTGTTCCCCGACCTCGTGGATCGGCACGATGTGGGGATGGTCGAGGTTCGCGGCGGCCTCGGCCTCGGCCCGGAAGCGGGTGACGTCCCTTTCGGTGGCGAACGCGCCCCGGAGGATCATCTTGAGCGCAACTAACCGGTTGAGCGACATCTGCCGCGCCTTGTACACGACACCCATCCCGCCCCGCGCAATCTCCTCCAGCAGCTCGTAGTCGCCGAAATAGCGGACGGTCGTCAGGGCGGAATGGCCATTCGCTTCGACCGCGTTGGTTGCGTCCAGCCCACCGGCCAGCCGCAACGGGGCGGCAACCTGGTCCATGCGATCGAGGTCGGTGAAGAAGGCATGGAGTTGGCCGGCAATCTCGGGGTGTTGGTCGAGCAGTTCCTGGCGGTTCGGGACAAGCCCGGCCTCGACTCCCTGCAGATAAGAGGCGATGACCGCGTCGAGCGAGCTGTGCGACATCGTGGGGTCGTGGGGCGTCGTCATTGGTCACTCCGAATGCGTTGGATTCAAAAAACGGCTCGGCCAAGGCTTCCGCCCCACCCCGCCTGGCCCCCCCTTCGCACAGCGATTTTTGGAGGGTGATTGATTGGACCGTTCTCTGTACAAGCGCCTTGGATCCTAGTTGGTGTTCAAATGGATTGTAAAGTAAATTATGGCGGTGGCGGTTTTTGGGGATTCATCCCCGTGAGGGAGAGAATTCGAGAACAGCCTAGCTTTTCCATATTAT
>JBIOJM010000098.1:0-28643 GCA_044450785.1 Isosphaerales bacterium | reverse complement strand
GGCGGGGGCCACGGTGTACTTCACGAACCCGGCGGAGGATTTCGTCACCCGATCAGACGCATCCGGAAAGGCGATCCTCACCCTGCCGCCGGACGCTCGGAAGCTCACCGGCCGCGTGATAGGCGACGGCCAGCTCCCCTCATTCATCCCCCTCGAGTTCGAGTGGGAGTCCGGCTTCCGGCCGGACGCCGTCCAGTCGATCGAGCGGGTCCCGGAGAGCCCGGGGCGATTCCGTCTCACCGACGAAGGCGGGAAGTCGGCCATGCTCGGGGCCGTGTCCCTGGCCGAACAGGCTCGTCCCCTCGGTCTCCGGCGCGAGGGCGCCAGCGCGGCCATCATCGGGGCCGACGCGATCAAACCGGTCATCGAGCGCGGCAAGCTGGTGATCGGGGTGGAATTGCCCGCCCTGAATACTGAACAGCACAGCGAGCTGACCGGCCTGATCCTCGATCCTCGGGGGCAGCCGGTCCCAGGTGCGCGCGTCGGGCTGGTGCTCATCCACGACGGAGGTCAAGCGGGATTCCTCTCTTCCGACCGGCGGAACTGGTCGACGACCGATCCACGGGGACGCTACCACATGAAGGCGACCTGGCTCGCGGAACCCGCAGGAAAACCCGGAGTCTTCCAGCTCGTAGTGATGAAGCCGGGCTTCGCGCGGGCGGAATCGGACGCGTTCGCCCTGGAAGCGGGCCGGGAGGGCCGTCCCCGGGAGCTGGCCCCGATCCGGCTGGGACCCGACGTGACGCTCCGCGGGACGGTCATCGATCCCCAGCGGCGCCCCGTGGAAGGGGCCTGGGTCATGGTCCAGCCGACGAGCATCGGGAACGAGGCCTATGCCGCGCGCACGGACAAGAACGGGCACTTCGAGCTCCGGGGATTACCCGGCGGCGCCGTCCGGCTGGATGCGCGCTACGGCGACCTCCGGCGCGGAGATTCCTATCCGACGATCGACTCCTCCCGGGAGATCGAGATCCCGCTTCAAGCAAGGCCCCGGCCGGGCGCGCCGCGACCGGCCCCGCCTGCCCCGCCGGACCGGCCGAGGTCGCTGGCGACGGGGCAACCGGCCCCCGAGTGGCAGATCGACAAGTGGTCCGATGGCAAACCCCGCCGGCTCGCCGATTTCCGGGGTCGGATCGTCTTCCTCGAGTTCTGGCGCGACACGGCCTCGTGCGCCTCGGCCCTGCCCGTGCTGAACAAGCTCAAGGATCAGTTCGAGCCGCGCGGGGTCGTCTTCCTCACCATCCACGCGCCCGGGACGGATGAGAACACCATCCGCCGCGTGCTGCTCGCCAATCAATCGTCGCTCGTCTATGCCATCGATCGAGACCGCGGTGTCGGCGAGCAGGACATCGGCGGTGTCACGGCCGATCGCTACGGCGTCCGCGTCGACACTTTCGCATTCCTGATCGACCGGGAGGGGAAGATCGCGCTCCCACCCCAGGACCCGAGCCTTGTGCCGAAGGTCCAGGCGATCATGAAGGAGGCAGGGATCGATCCGGGACCGGGGCGCATGACCGAGGGGCAGTTCCAGGTGCTGCTCGAGAAGCTGTACACGAAGGAGATCGAGGATCTCTTGAAAGCCCCCAATCGAGGCGCGGCCAGACCGTGATGGGAAAGCACGAAGCAAAGGACGGCGGGTGCAACGCACCGATACCTGCTCGCGGCCTACGGACAGTTCGACGTCCGTCTGCTGACCTACGGATCGCAGCTCGCCGAGGGTTATCTCCCCTCGTCCCGGCTCTTGGGCGAGCTGTATCCTGTCTTTCACGCGGAACCGAGCGACCCGAGACAGTCAATCGACGCCTGGAACCCGAGCTATCATCGCCCTGTCACACTGGGGGCGAGGTACCTCTACGATTTGAATCGCCATTACTTCATCGCAATCGGCCATGCGCTGGCAGGGCTGATCGTCGGAATGGCCGGGGGCTATATCGCCCTGAGAATCAGCGGCGGGAACGAAGGTACGCCAGCGTGCCTGGGCCGCCCTGGTACCAGCTAGGGGTTCCAGCCCCAATGAGACGGCGGGAGAGTGGATCAGTCTGCCGGAAGCAGTGGGGGGCGCCAGTCCGCGGAACTTTACGTACCTTTGTTGGGTTCTACCCAGACAAGAAACGTTCTTGAACAGAAACGCGAGTTTTTCGGGGCTGAGGTCTGGCCAATAATTCGGGTCGAACAGGTCGCGGCGCCGTAGCGCGTCGTTCCGTACCTGGGCCGTTCGGATTTCAGCGTCTCTGCCCTTGGAGGGTTCGATCGGACTAATTGCCTGTCTCGACTGCTCGCTGGCTGACTCCCGGATTCGACGCGTTGGTGAAGGGGTTGTGGAATCCCTCACTGCGAGCAGTTTCTCGAGGACGTCGCTTCCTGCTCGAGAAAAGCAATAGTTGATCGAACCCTGTCCCCGAGGTTCCGCCAGGCGCATCTCATTGTAGGCGAACCTCCTTGCCAGGACTTGGGCGTACTCGCCCTCTCCGCCCACGTACCGGCTGTCAACGATGTCGGGATCGTTGAAGACCTTCTCATCGACACGCGCGCGACGTTCGATTGATCGGATGGCGCCAATCCAATGAACGCCGTACACGGACATGGCAAGCAAGAAGCGAATCCGGTCGATCGCCACGCGACAGAACCACGTTCGGAGTTCGAACGAGTCAGCCTCGGACGGGGCACAGACGTTGATGGGAGATCCGTGGTCGTCGAGGTCAAACTCGGCGACGACCATGTCGGTCAGGTCATCAGGGCCGGATCCTGGCCAGAAGGCTCGGGTACACGTCGCGGTGTAGTGACGAACCGTAGACGGATGGCGTCTTTCGAAACGGATCGAATAGATTTCGTTAATGACCAGCTCGACCATCCGGTCGTTCAAGCTACGGTCGACGAAAAATGATTCATGGATTCCGGCCATGAATGTTGGGGCAGTCATGCGAACGCGAAACCTTGTGCCCTGTGGCAATAAACCTCTTGACAGGAAGGAGTGTGGGAGGAAATCAGATGCCAAGAGCCCGACGGGGGAATCCTCCTCTTCGGAAGGCCATCCCAACGCCTCGCGTATTTCTGCGAGACAGAACGTCGCACTGGATTTGATGTGCAGCCCGACTGTCCCTGGCTCGCCGAAATCGCGATCCTCCGCTGCCGAGACCAAGAAACAGCTGAAGCCAATCGAAGGTCGCACGAGCGGATTTGTATAGTCGTGCTGATCTTCGTCGCCGCAGCGCAGGTCGTCCTCGAAGGAAAACGGAAGCGTACCACGCTCACTCGAAGCCTGGAGAATCCGCAAGATCCGGAACCAAGTTGATTTTCCAGATCCATTGGTGCCGCAGAGGATCGTCAACGGGCGGATCTCCAGGCGGGCGCCGTGAAGATAGGAACCGAGGCCGCGAAGCGTCATCGCCTCTAGAATCAGCGGGAGTATCCCTTTTTCCATCGTCGGTCCTCCCGCTGCCCGAGTTTGAGTTGTACCTGGTCCATTTGAGAGAATAGGATAGCGTCCCATCGGCCATCGGAACTTGGGATCGCAGCTCCAGTCTCGATGGACGGAACGCTGGCTAAGCTTCAAGGCCCACTCACCCAGAGACCGTTCGTGCGGGATTCGCTATTCTATCAGACCTATCCTCAAATCCGGGAGTCACTGACTCCCGAATTGAGAAAACACTTCGCATCTCCGGCGATGGGCCCGTCCGGTCCGATTCGGGAGTCAGCGACTCACGAATTCCGCCTTTCCGGAGAGGAGTCGAACCATTTCAGGGTTCTGTTGGCCTGCCGTTTCGGTAACGAGGCTGCGCCTTCGGCGAGTCTGGGCTTTTTTGTGCAACCCCTTCGGGGTAGAGACGCGCGACGATCGAGGGACCCAGGGTGCGCCTTCGGCGAGTCTGGGCTTTGTTGTGCAACCCCTTCGGGGTAGAGACACGCGACGATCGAGGCACCCAGGCTGCGCCTTCGGCGAGCCTGGGCTTTGTTGTGCAACCCCTTCGGGGTAAAGACACACGGGCATCGACCGAGCTTGGGAATGCTCGCCGACACGCCCCGGATCACAGGGCAACAGCCGGTAATCGTCGGCGACAGCCAAGAAACCGGCTCCGCCGCCATCTCGGGACGATCGTCCAACAACGCCCTGGCTTGCGGCGTGCGCGGTGTGGTCGGCTCGACGGACAATTCGCCCTTCAGCCGACCGAGGGGCGTTGTCCCCTCTGGCGGCCTGCGCCCTCCGTCGCGATGGTTCAGGCGGTTTCGGGCACGTCCGCCTGTCGCCGGTGTTCGCCGATTCGAAGCGGCAGCAGGAGGCCTGCGTCTGTGTCGAGCCAGCCGCACCACCCGCCCAGCACCGGGCCCACGACCACGAAATAGCGCTGGTTGGCAGCGAGCTCAAGCGGTCGGTCACCTGCCCAGTTCAGACTCCCTTCCGGCGTCGCCGCCCACCATCGGTGGTAATGGCCGATGAAAAGCAGACGGTGATCGACGGCTGCGAAGCTGAGCTCGGCCAATTCCATGAAATCGAACGGCTGGTCCTTCAGCGACCAGAGATGAGTGACGTCATGCGGGTCGCCAAGCGGCTCAAGATGGCTGAAAGGGGGAAAGGACATGCAAAGCCCGCGGCGACTTTGGTTATAATGCCCGTGAGGGAGACATTGCCATGCCGATCCACAATTGGTCTCGCGTGCCCTCTGGGCTGTTTCACCATTTCCACCAGGATTGGTCGATAGAAATTGCCCGTACGCTGAACCGCGGGCGATTACCGAAGGGACTATCGGCGTTGGTCGAACAACGGGCCGGGCCCAAGGAATCGGATGTCCTGGCCATCGAGGTTCGCCCCAAACGACGCTCCGGCGAAGAATTGGACGGGGGCGTCGCGATGTTGCCGCCCCCCGTGACGCGGATCGTGCGCCGGACCACGAAGGAAATGTACGCCAGCCGGGCCAACCGGATCGTCGTCAAGCACCACCTGGGTCGAATTATTGCCGTGATCGAGATCGTCTCGCCGGGAAACAAGGACAGTCGGGCTGCCATCAGGGACTTCGTCGAGAAGACCGTCGACTGCCTCCGCAAAGGGATTCATGTCCTGATCGTCGATCTGTTCCCTCCGACTCCGCGTGACCCTTACGGCATTCACAAGGTCATTTGGGATGAGATCGTCGAGGAAGACTTCACGTTTCCCGATGCCAAGGACCGCATTTTGGTCTCTTACGAGACCGGCGGCGAGCGAGCGGCCTACATCGAGCCGGTGGCCGTCGGTGATTCCCTGCCGGACATGCCGCTGTTTCTGACCAGCGATCTGCACGTCATGGTCCCGCTCGAGCCGACCTACCAAACGACCTGGGACGCCAGTCCCGAGGAGCTGCGTGTCGCGGTCGAAACGGGAGTGGTGCCGGAACCCGAAGCCGAGTGAGCAACCGCGACGACGTCCATGATGGTTTGGTCAGGCCCTCGACCGCCGGCGAGTGGGGCTTGCCTTGGCCCTGCCTGCAAGCCACTTCTTGAACGAACTCTGGCTCTCGGCGGATGGCTGACCGGCGAGGAGGTTGGCGACGCTGATGTCTTCGTCGATGGCCGGCCAGTGGATACCCTGGCCATGAGCGATCAGCCGCCAGGAATTCCGCTCCTCCTCCGTGGCTTGCGCAAGACGGGGATACCAGGCCAACGGCGCGGCAACGGTGCGACCGTCGGCCAGTTCCACGGACAGGGTATCATCGCTCACTTTCACGGCAGTGGCCAGGGCCATTCGCTTTTCAACCATGGAAGAACTCATTCCAGCTCTCCAACAAGTGTTGCTGATGCTCCTCTACGAAATCCCAGACGCGATTGATTTCCTTCCGTTTGAAGCCGTGGCTGCGCTCCAACCGTACGGGGTCGAGCCAGAGCTTCGCTTCACAGTCGTCGCGCTCAACGTGAATGTGTGGCGGCTCACCACCATCACCCGCGTAAAAGTAGAATCGAAACGGCCCACTTCGTAGTACAGTCGGCATGCGCACATGCTAAGCGGACTGGCTCCGAAGAGCAATGTGCCGCGAAAAAGGTGAGTACGTCCTCTCTCACCGCTCCTCGATCCGCGAGATCACATCTCGGGGAGATAGCCCGCGGCCAGCTTGCGGAACTCGGCCACCTGGATCTGCGACCAGGCCGGTTCCCGGTCCAATTCGGCAGCGAGCAGCGCGGCGACCAGGGGCGCGGCCTCCGCGCTGGCGCGGGCGTCGAGGAAGAGGGCACGGGTACGGCGGGCCAGCACATCTCCGACGGTACGGGCCGCCTCATGACGACAGGCCCAGATGACTTCGCCCGACCGGTAGGGTAAAGAGGGATGGAGCGGTTGATTCCACTCCGGCTGTTCCTGGCAGAGTGCCGCCACATATGACGCATCAGAGCCGTAAACGCCGAGCGAAGCTTCGTTGCCATCCGCTCGCTCCTGGTAACCGTGCAGCTTTCGTAGGGCGGTCTCGCAGGGACGGCCGACCAAGCCGCCGACCCAGATTGCGTGGTCGACGGCGTCGATGGCCATGCGGCGATAGGTGGTCCATTTCCCGCCCGTGATCGTGACCAGCCCGGAATCGGATACGAGCACGGCGTGCTCGCGCGAGAGCTTCTTCGTCGGGGACCCGATCCGGCCGCGGAGCAGAGGCCGGAGGCCGGCGAAGGTGCTGAGGATGTCGCCGGATAAAGGGGCGCGCTCCAGGTATCGGCCGGCATGCTCCAGCAGAAAGTCGACCTCCTCGTGGAGCGGACGAGGCTCGATCGGCAAGTCAGTGAACGGCGTGTCGGTTGTGCCCACCAGGACACGGTCGTGCCAGGGGATGGCGAACAGGACGCGGCCGTCGTCGGTTCGCGGAACCAGGAGAGCACTCTGGCCGGGGAGAAACGACCGGTCGAGCACAAGGTGGGCACCCTGGCTGGGGGCCACGATCGCAGGGGCCCGGGAGTCATCGAGCCGCCGCAGCGAGTCGACGTACACTCCGGCCGCATTGATGACGGCGCGGGCCGCGACGTGGATTTCACGGCCGGTCTCCGCGTCGTTTGCCACGAGTCCGGCGATCCGGCCGCCGTGCTTGGTGAAGCCCGTGACGGCCACATAGTTGAGGGCTGTGCCGCCCAAGTCGGCGAGCGTGCGGGCCAGGGTGATCGCCAGGCGGGCGTCGTCGAACTGTGCGTCCGTGTAAACGATCCCTCCGCGCAGCCCCTGGCCGCGAATCGTCGGGATGCGGGCGACCACGCCGGCCGGCCCGAGCCAGCGTGATTTTCCCAGGCGGAGTGAGCCGGCGAGCGCGTCGTAAACCTTGAGACCGATCCCGTAGTAGGGAAGGTCGAGCCAGCGGTATGCGGGGACCACGAAGTCGCGGCGATGGACCAAATGGGGCGCGTTGCGGAGCAAGAGACCGCGCTCGTGAAGCGCCTCGCGGACGAGCGCGACGTTTCCCTGCGCCAGGTAGCGCACTCCGCCGTGGATCAGCTTGGTGCTGCGGCTCGAGGTCCCGTGTGCGAAGTCGAGGGCTTCGAGCAGGAGCGTGCGGTAGCCCCGCGCGGCCGCGTCGACGGCCGATCCCAGCCCGGTGGCCCCGCCGCCGATGACCACGATGTCCCAGGGCGACTTGTCGTGAAGTCGCTCGAGGTTCTCGGTGCGAGCGAGTGATCTCATCACAAGATCATACACCGTTTGGCTGGTCTGGGGCATTGCGGGCTTCCGCCCGCAAAGTTAGCCTTCAATGGAGAACAGAGAGCTCGACCCAGCGTGTCGCCCGGGTCATCGCCCTTCGCGCTCGAACAATTCGTGAGGAAGATCAAACATGGAGACGATGCTGGCCCTGGTGAAGAAGGAGGCCAAGCCGGGCCTCTGGCTCGACGAAGTGCCGATGCCTCGGCCCGGAATCAACGACGTGCTCATCAAGGTGCTGCGCACGGGGATCTGCGGCACCGACGTGCACATCGAAACGTGGGACGCCTGGGCGAAGAGGACGGTGCCGGTACCGCTGGTGATCGGCCATGAGTTCGTGGGCCAGATCGTCGAGGTCGGATCGAACGTCAAGGACTTCCACGTCGACGAGGTCGTCAGCGGCGAGGGGCACGTGGTCTGCGGCCGGTGCCGCAACTGCCTGGCCGGCCGGCGGCACCTCTGCAAGGACACCAAGGGGATCGGCGTCAACCGCCCCGGCGCGTTCGCTCAATTCCTGGTGCTGCCGATGACGAACGTCTGGGCCCACGACCCCAACATCCCCCGGGACGTACAGGCGATCTTCGACCCGTTCGGCAACGCCGTCCATACGGCCCTTCAGTTCGACGTGCTGGGCGAGGACGTGCTGATCACCGGCGCGGGACCGATCGGAATCATGGCGGCTCGCGTGGTCCGCCATGCCGGTGCCCGGCACGTCGTGGTCACCGACGTCAATCCCTATCGCCTCGAGCTGGCGCGGCGGATGGGCGCGACCTTGACCGTCGACGTGCGGGAACGCCCGATCGCGACCGCCCAGAAAGAACTGGGAATGAAGGAGGGGTTCGACATCGGTCTGGAGATGTCGGGCAACCCCGACGCCTTCCGCGATATGCTCGACAACATGTGTCACGGCGGCAAGATCGCCATGCTCGGCATCCCTACTCGCGAGATCGCCATCGACTGGAGCATCGTCGTCTTCAACATGATCACCATCAAGGGCATCTACGGCCGGGAGATGTACGAGACCTGGTACAAGATGACCGTCATGCTCCAGTCCGGTCTGGACATCAGCCCCGTGATCACCCACCGCTACGACTTCCGCGACTTCGAGAAGGGCTTTGCCGCCATGAAGACAGGCGAGTCGGGCAAGGTGATCTTGACCTGGCACGAGGGATGATACGCAGGAGCCCCCCACAATGTACGGTGCGATCAAGCAGCAATTGACCGATCAGCTCGACGAGATCAAGAAAGCCGGGTTGTACAAGAGCGAGCGAGTCTTGAGCTCGCCGCAGCAGGCCCACGTCGGAGTGAAGGGCCGGCCTGATGTGCTGAATATGTGTGCGAATAATTACCTCGGGCTCGCCAATCACGGCGAAGTCGTCCGAGCGGCCCACGAGGCCCTGGACCAGTGGGGCAACGGCCTGGCCTCCGTGCGCTTCATCTGTGGTACTCAGGAACCGCACAAGGCGCTCGAAAAGGCGATCTCCACGTTCCTGGGGACCGAGGACACGATCCTGTATTCCTCGTGCTGGGATGCCAACGGCGGCCTGTTCGAGACGATTCTGGGCGCCGAGGACGCCGTGATCTCCGACGAGCTCAACCACGCCTCGATCATCGACGGGATCCGGCTGTGCAAGGCCGCCCGCCTGCGCTACAAGAACAACGACATGGCCGACCTGGAGGCCAAGCTCCAGGAGTCCCGCGACGCCCGGTTCCGGCTCATCGCCACCGACGGCGTGTTCTCGATGGACGGGATCATCGCCGACCTGAAGTCGATCTGCGACCTGGCTGAGGAATATGACGCGCTGGTGATGGTCGACGACTCACACGCCGTCGGGTTCATGGGGAAAAGCGGTCGAGGGACCCACGAGTACCGCAACGTGATGGGCCGCGTTGATATTCTCACCGGCACGCTTGGCAAGGCACTCGGGGGTGCCAGCGGCGGCTATACAAGCAGCCGGTCCGAGATCGTCACGATGCTCCGCCAGCGGTCGCGGCCGTATCTCTTCTCGAACTCCGTCGCGCCACCCATCCTGGGCGCGTCGCTCAAGGCGCTCGAGCTTTGCAGCCGCTCGACCGAGCTGCGCGACCAGCTCGAGGAGAATACGCGGTTCTTCCGCGCGGCCTTGACCGAGCGGCGGTTCAACATCGTCCCCGGCGAGCACCCGATCGTCCCGATCATGATCGGTGACGCCGCCCTGGCCGGCCGGATGGCCGAACGTTTGCTGGAGAAGGGGGTCTACGCCGTCGGTTTTTTTTACCCCGTCGTGCCGCAAGGGAAGGCACGCATCCGCGTCCAGGTCTCGGCGGCGCATACCCGCGAGGACCTCACGTTCGCCATCGACGCGTTCACGAGCGTGCGGGACGAGCTGGGGTTGTGAAGCATTCCGAGCGCGATGCGAGACAGGAAATAGAGGAGTCGTCATGCGTACCTCCGTCCCGCGGAAGTTCGCCCTGGTTGATGCGACGGTCCTGGTCGCGGCGATGGCACTCGCGTTCGTTCCGATTCGCTTGTTTCTCCGGAACTTCGGGGAGGATTTTCCTGACAACTTGTCAGCGGCCGTGTCACTGGCCAAGGACGGGGTCCTGGACGTGGGCTTCTTCGTGCATTGCTTCCTCGTCTACCCTGCGCTCACCTTGAGTCTGGCTTTGTGGCTGCTGCGAATGAGGAAACCACGGCCGGTCCTCCGCCGCACCTTCAGGCAGCCGGGAATGGCGGCTTGCACGGCCGCGCTCGTGTCCATGATCCTTATCTTGATCGGGTTTATGGTTGAGAGCGTTTATGGCTTCAGACTTGGTTTGATGGTACCACCTCCGTGGGATCCAGCGAATTTCGCGGCCCTATGGACCAACCAATCGAACTGGATTGGAAACGCCGTCGCCGGCGCCTGGACGTCGTTGTGGCTGAGCGGAGCTTGGCGTTCGGAGCCGAGTTGGATTGATCGGGCAGGGAGGGGCTTAGGGACCTATTGGGTGGCGGATTGCATATTATTGGGCTGGGTGTCGTTCATGGGTTGATCGTTCACACCGCCGGATGCGCGACGAGCTGAAGTTGTGAGGATGCCCCGGTACATTTGGCTCGAACCGAAAGCCGCGAAGCCCTCATGCATACTTCGATCCCCCGGAAGTTCACCCTGGTTGACGCCATGGTCCTGATCGCGGCGGTCGGAGTCGGATTCGTCCTGATTCGAGAATATCTGGATAATCCTCTCGTGCGCCGAGTCCTATGGTTGGTTTCTCATGATTGGGCTCTCTCCACGCTCTGGAGATTGGGGACCGTGCTGAGTGGCATGCTGGCGCCGTTGGCAGTCGCCCTGAGTTTGGCCTTGTGGATTCTGCGATTCAGACAACCACGACCGGTCTTGCGCCGTGTTTTCCGGCAGCCGGGCATGGTCGCCTGCTCCGCGGCCGTTATCGAGACAAGCATGTTCGTCCTGAAGGCTTTGTTCAGCGAATACTATCTCTTTCAAAAAGCTGGGATGATGCCGCAACTGACCCACCTATGGATAATCCGGCTGCCCTGGAATGGCGAGGTCGTTGCTGTCGCCTGGATGTTGTTGTGGCTGAGCGGATCCTGGCGTTCCGAGCCGAGCTGGATCGATCGGGCGGGGAGAGTCCTCGGCGTCTACTGGGTCGTCAGCGGCGTATTCTTCGACTATGTATTGCGCTATTGAGTGGGGGTCCCTTTCACTCATGCTGGTAGCCTACGTCAGCGACGAGCGGTATGTTGCCTTGCCCGACGTCCTCCTCGAGTTCGAGCGAGAAGGCGGCTCGGTCGAGGCCCGCTCGCGAGCGACGGGCTCGGTCCACGTCGATCTGCCGCCTGGCCCATACAAGGTCACGCTTCAAAAGCCCGGTTTCGGGGCCAAGAGTATGCAGCTTGACGTCGCGGAGGCACGGGCGCCGCATCACTTCCGGCTTCTGTCCGACGGGCTGCTCGGTTACGCCTGGCCGAAGTGGGTCAAGGCGGGTGAGAAGTCCGAGTTTCGGGTCCACTCCGTCGAGCCATATCATTTGAGTCTCTGGCGGTACGGGATCGAGAAAAAGCTGGTCCGCGGCCTCGGCTGGTACGACGAGCACGGCCCGAGGGCGACGATGCAGATCACGCCCGATGGCGATTACACTCAGACCGGCGTCGCCTGGAACAAGCACGGCTATGCCAATCCGCTCCTGCACCAATTCGTGGAGGCGCCCGCACGGTCCGGTCTCTATTACTTTCAGGCCCGGACCGCCAAGGGGGCCGAGTTTTCGTTCCCCTGGATCGTCGCGCCGGCGCGACCGGCTGCACCAATTGCAGTACAGGCGTCAAATATTACCAGGAACGCCTACAACAAATTTGGAGGACGGAGCAATTACATCAATCCGGACCGATTACCACCGGCGCCCACGGTCAATGCCCGGCTCGAGCTCAAGCGATACACCGACCCCGATAGCGTCACCTATGACACCGAGGACTACGCACCGCTGTCGTTCGAACGCCCCGAGCCGATCAACCACATCGACGCCCACACGGAGATCACCGACCCGATCGAGGGCCGGGCCGCCTGCCACATCGCGCCGGCGGAGTGGCGGCTGCTGGGCTGGCTCGAGCGAGAGCATTTCGCCTACGACTATTACGCCGAGACCCAGCTCCACGACGGCACGCTCGACCTCGACGCCTACAAGGTCCTGATCATCTCCACGCACCCGGAATACTGGTCGCGGGCGATGTATCAGGCGGTCAAGTCGTGGGTTCACGAGCGCGGCGGGAAGCTCATCTACCTCGGAGGGAACGGGCTGAACTGCGAGGCCGAGTTCATCGACCCCACCACGGTGATCTACCGCAACGGCGACGCACGCGCCCTCAAGCAAGGGGGTTTTGAGAGCCGGTTCCACATGCGGGTCGAGTCGGAGGCCGCGCTGCTCGGTGTCGTGTTCACGGAGACCGGGATCATGACCGGCGCGCCGTTTCGGGTGCGGAACGCGGCGCACTGGGCCTTTGAGGGGACGAGCCTCAATGATGGCGACCTCTTCGGACAGGCGAGCCAGCACATGCGCTGTCCGGGCGGAGCGTCAGGTCATGAAACCGACAAGGTCTCGCCCAGCTCGCCCGGGAACGTCGAAGTTCTGGCCAAGGGGACGAACGTGGACGACGGAGGCGCCGAATTGGCGTATTACGAGACTCCCAGCGGGGGGGCGGTGTTCGCGGCCGGTTCCATCGCCTGGCCCAGCGCGATTCTGGTCGACGAGTGCGTTTCGCGGATCACGGCGAACGCGCTCGAGCGGTTTCTCGTAGGACTCGGCGTTTGATGACCCAGATGAGCGGCCGAGAGTGCAGAAGACGCGGCACTCTCGCCAGTGTAGAATCAAACACGCGGGTTTCGTCCGAATTTCATACGGTTAAGCTGATGGACGAGTTATTCTCCTGCCGCAACTGCATCCACAACTGTGGGCAGAGCCTGTTGATTGGCCCAGGGTCAGGGTTTTGTCTGCAGCACGACTCCGTCATTGTGGACCCGGAGCGGACCACCTGTAAGTACCTGCATCGCAAGGATCTGCCTCACTTCGTTGTCGACGAAGGCATTCGGGAGCACGCGGCTGAGTTCGCGGGGTTTCCCTTGCTTGTCGCACTCGACCGCAAAGTGCCAATCGAGCGAGTTCGATACAGCGAAAAGCGTGGATGGGAAAGGGGTGAGTTCGACCCGATCGTCCACGCGCTCGCGCAGTATTACAAAGTCGATCCTCGGTGGTGCTTCATATCAGCATTCTCGGGTGGTGTGGATGGACGCCACGCGCTCACTCACAGCTCGTTGGTACGTCACTTCATGGATCATTGCAGCACCTGGATAAGTTCATACCGTCTTGTGTTAGGTCTCGTTCAGGAGATCGACGTCCAGCCACGATTTGATCCGCGCGCGCTCATCCGGTCTGGCGAGACCTCGGATTCGGAGACAGCCGACGAAGCGACTTGGGATGTGGTGTTTGTTCGCCTTTCTGCACTCCAAGAGTACGGGTGGCACGCCGGTCTCGAACCCCTGATGTGGGCCAGCGATACGGTGAATAGTAGCTTATCCGAACTCGACTGGCCGCGTTTGCAAGGGGAACTCAAGCTTCAGCGGGGATTGTGGATCAAGCAGATCGTCTCTCATGCCAAGGCTCATGGTGAGTTTTTCCCCGCACCCGAGCCACGTCTTCCCGAGGACGACGAAGCAGTCGAATGAGATAGAATCGCCTGCGGCGAACACCAGCGGTAGATGGCAACCCCATGCGGATTACACAGCTCGAAGCGATCCCGGTTCGCGTGCCGCTGAAGCCCGGCATGGTGACGAAGACGGCCCACGGGGACCATCACACGTCGGACTACGTCATCGTCAAGCTCCATACGGACGAAGGCCTTGTCGGGCTCGGGGAGGCGACGGTTTCCGCGCTCTGGAGCGGCGAGACGAGCAAGAGTTGCGTGGCCGCGCTCCGAGACCTGATCGGGCCGGCGCTCGTAGGTGCCGATCCGTTTCAGATCAACGCGATTCGGAAGGCGATGGACTTCCTGATCAAGCTCAACCCGTTCACCAAGGCCGCCGTCGAGATGGCTCTGTGGGACATCGCCGGCAAGGCACTCGGCGTTCCGGTTTATCAGCTCTTGGGGGGGAAGGTACGCGACGTCATCCCGACCAAGATGATGATCGGTGCTTTCGACCTGCCGCGGGTCCGCTCGCTGGCCGAGCAGTTCCTGGGCTGGGGCGTGCGTTGCTTGAAAGTGAAGGTGGGGCTCGACCTGCCCGGCGACATCGCACGGGTGCAGGCCGTGCGTGAAGTGGCGGGTGCCGACGTGCCGATGACGATCGACGCCAATTGCGGCTGGAACGTGACCACGGCGCGGGTCGCGCTCGATCAACTGCGCAAGTTCAACCTGCTGGTCGCCGAACAGCCGATCGGACCGGGCGACACGGAGGCAATGGCCTCGCTCCGCTCGGCGGGCGGGATTCCCATCATGGCCGACGAGAGTGTCTTCTCGCTTGCCGACGCCTGGAACGTGCTGCGGGCGCACGCGGCTGACGTCATCAGCATCTATCCGGGCAAGAACGGCGGAATCGCCGCGGCGATCGAGATCGCCCATGTGGCCCAGTCCGCTGGGATTCCTTGCCATGTCGGAAGCAACCTCGAGCTGGGAGTCGGCTCGGCGGCGATGCTGCACCTGGCCTGCGCGGTGCCGAACATCGACAGCGAGACATATCCGGCCGACATCCTCGGTCCGCATTACCACGAGAGCGACCTGCTCTTGAAGCCGCTGGCGCTGGATTTCGACGGAGCCCGTATACCGCCAGGCCCGGGTCTCGGTGTCACGATCGATGAAGAACAGTTACGTCGTTACAGGGTTGACTGAACCGCCAAGACGAAGGGACACCCTGGCGAGACAACGGATATGACAAGAAAGAGGAAACCGCCAAGACGCCAAGATCGCCAAGTCAAGACAAGAAATGATCGGACGGACCAAACCGCCACGACCGCACACACACCAAAACGGGACAGCATGGATCACAGGAAACAGGAAACCGCCAAGACGCCAAGATCGCCAAGGAACAAATTGAATACGATTAATATTTTATATGATGTGTTACATGACTTGGTTTATTCCCTTGGCGTTCTTGGCGTCTTGGCGGTTGATGTATGTGTTTGCTTAGTCTAAACTCGTTTTCGTCTCTCTCGTTCCTTAAATCTTGGCGGTTGAATTCATGAACCCGAAAGACGAGCCTGACCGAGAGTACGATGTCGTCGCTCACGCGGTGATTGGTGCAGCCATCGAAGTGCACAGGCATCTCGGACCGGGCTACTTGGAGTCGGTCTATCAGAACGCCATGCAAGTTGAATTGACGGCCCGGAGCATCACCTTTGAACAAAAGAAGACGGTTGAGGTTTTTTACAAGGGCCAGCCTGTCGGCGAGGGCGAGATCGATCTGTTCGTGGGAGGCTTGCTCGTCGTTGAACTCAAGGCGGTCGAGGCCCTCGCTCCAATCCATAAGGCTCAAATCATTTCTTACCTGAAAGCGATGCGAAGACCCCTCGGCCTTCTGATCAACTTCAAAGTCCCGCTCCTCCACCAGGGCGTCGAACGCGTTGTGCTGAGCCAGGTAAACCGCCAAGACCCGGAGTGGGGAAAAACTTGAACCGCCAAGACGCCAAGAGCGCCAAGACAAGCCCAGAGAGATGATTCGGGACAGTAAACCGCCAAGAGCGCCAAGACAAGCCCAGAGAGATGATTCGGGACAGTAAACCGCCAAGACGCCAAGAGCGCCAAGAAAGAGCAAGAGAGCAAGAGTATTAAACATAATGGTCGGTCTTGTCTTCTCTTGGCGCTCTTGGCGTCTTGGCGGTTGCTAGGTTTTGTAAGTCGGCTTCACGGATGTTCGCAGCGTCTTGGCGGTTTCTGGGTATTGATTGTCTAATGCGCGTATGATCTCACTTTCTTGGCGGGCTCAAGTTTTCTTGGCGGTTTGCCGACAGCCGCGATTGACGCCTTGGACGATCGGGCGTATGATCCCGCCCGATTCCGAACGGACTCGACGAGCACGGCGGACGGAAGGGAGGTCGTCGCATGGGGTTCGCACTGGGATGGATCGCTGTCGCGCTGGCTGGGGTGGGGGCTGCCCCGCCGGCGGAGCGATGGCAAGAGCAGATCAGGTACACGGTCCGGGTCGTGGAGGCTGAGGGAGTGGGCTGGCGTGAAGCCGTGTTCACCCGGCTCAAACCGGTGACGCGGCAAGGCGCGGCAACGGTCTGGACGCTGTCTCATGACGCGACCAAACGCCTCGTGGATGAAATCTGCAAGAACCCAGCCGCCCATGTCCTTCAGGCCCCAAAGGTCACCGCGTTCGGCGGCGCAACAGCGACCTTCTTCTGCCGCCGCAATGAGCAACTGATCACCCAGGTCGGCTGGAACGGGGACGAAGCGGCCCCGGAAGGCGCCTCGGAGGCAGTTCGCGTCGGCTGGCATACGACCATGGTGGGGCGGAAGCTCGACCAGGGGATCCTGGTGAAACTCGTCTTCGAGGATACGGAGATCCGCGCCATCCATCGCGTGAAACTGAATCGTTCCAGTGAGCCGGAGTGCTCCAGCTCGACGAAGTCAGGGGGATCGGAGCCCCAGGTTTTCAAGGACGCCCTGGCGGAGGCCGAAGACGCAATCCGCATAACTCGGTTTCACTCCCGCCTGGTGAATCTGGCGTGCGCGGAAGAAACGTGCACCGAGACCCAAGCATGCTGCCAATCTGTTGAGAGTGGCGATCAGGATCACGGTGTCCGCAAGGTTGCGATCGAGATTCCCGAGATCGGTAGCCAGGAAGTCCTGGGTGAATGGCTGATCCCGCGCGGTGAATCCCTCCTGGTGAGCTTTGGGGTGCATACCGTGGCCGGCAAGAACGGCAAGGCCGTCGTGAAGGAGCGCCTGGCGATCGTCGGGGCCGAAGAGGTTTCCAGTGAAGCGGCGAGCGCTGCGCCCGCCGTGCTCCAAAGGCTGCCAGAGATCCCATTCCGTCCGGTGCCGATCCCCAACATTCCGATGCCCGCACCGTCGGCCCCCAGCCGGACGATCCCGCAGGGCTATCATGCCGACGGAACGCCAGCCGACTTGCCGCCGCTACCGGCGGACGAGACCGATGCGGACTCGTCGGAATCCGACTCGTCCGAACCGATGCCGAGCCCGCAGACCAAGAAACCCCAACAACCCAAACCCGCGGCCGATTCCGGGGCAAACAAAGCGGCATTCGCACCGCCCAGGTCCCCGGCCGTGTTCCTTCCGAGCGTGTTCCTGGCCCGCCCCTCGGTCGGCTTCCAATTCCTCTTGCCGCTCTCGCCGCTCTCGCTCAAACTCCCGTTCAACCAAAGGCTCGAGATCGAGATCTACGGTCGGATGGTTCCCGACGGGGAAAGTCGATAGTGGGGAGTCGGGAGTAGTGAGTGGGGAGTGGCGAGTGTAACTGGAACTGCCTACTGCCTACTGCCTACTGCCTACTGCCGACTGCCTACTACTTCACAGAGTCGCCGTATAGCCACCGTCGACCGGAACGGCGATCCCGGTGACATAATCGCTGCCCGCACTGGCGAGCCAGACGGCGGTCCCCGCCATGTCAACGGGCTTGGCCCATCGACCCACCGCAATTCGCGCCAGCACGCGTTCGTGAAGGCCCGGGATCTGTTCCCGGGCATTTTGCGTGAGCTCGGTATCGAACCAGCCGGGTAGGATGGCGTTGACCTGGATGTTGTCGGGTGCCCAGGCCAGGGCCAAACTCTTGGTCAGTTGAACGATCGCCCCCTTGCTTGATGCATAGGCCGGTGCGAAGCTGGCGCCGAAGATCGACGTCATGCTCCCGATATTCACGATCTTGCCTCTGCCGGCTTTCTTCATCGCCGGGTAAACGGCCTTCGACATCAGGAAGGCACTCGTCAAGTTGACGTTCATCACCTTCTGCCAGTCCTCGAGCGACAGATCCTGCGGCTGCTTTCGGACGTTGATGCCGGCGTTGTTGAAGAGGATGTCGATGCGGCCGAAATGATTCTCGATTTCGGCGACCGCGCGCTCGACATCCGCTTCATGGGAGACATCGGCCGTCACGGCGAGAGCCCGCACCCCGCTTTCTTCTTGAAGACGTTTGACGGCCGACTCGGACTTGGCCGTGTTGCGCGCCAGGACAACGATATCGGCCCCGGCCCTGGCAAGGCCATGGGCAATTCCCAGACCGATCCCGCCGTTGCCACCGGTAACGATAGCCACCTTGCCGCTCAGGTCAAACAAGTCCACGTTGGCCTCCGCTGTTTCCGAACCCTTCTGCTCTCAATCCCACTTCAGGATCGCGCCGGTATCCGCGCTGGTGGCCATCTTGGCGTAACGGGCCAGGTAACTCGAGGTGATTTTGGGCTTGGGGGGCGACCAGGCCGCGCGGCGTTTTTCAAGCTCTTGCTCCGACAGCCGCACGGACAGAGCGCCGCTCGGGATGTCGATATCGATGATGTCGCCACCCTTCACAAGGGCGATCGGGCCGCCGACGGCGGCCTCGGGGCTGACGTGGCCGATCGAGGCGCCGGCAGTCCCGCCGGAGAACCGGCCGTCGGTGACCAGCGCACACTTGTCGCCGAGCCCGACTCCCTTGATCGCGGTGGTGGGGGCGAGCATCTCCTGCATGCCCGGTCCCCCCCTGGGGCCTTCGTAGCGGATCACCACGACGTCGCCCGCCTTGACTTTCCCGAAGACGATCCCGTTGTAGGAATCGATCTCGCTGTCGAAGATCACGGCCGGCCCCGAGAACTTGAGCATCGCGGGGTTGACGCCGGCCGTCTTGACGACCGCCCCGTTGGGTGCGAGGTTTCCCGAAAGCGTTGCCAGGCCGCCGGTCGCCGAATAGGCGTTCTTGACGGTGCGGATGACGTCGTAGGGGTCGAAGGGGCCGTCAGGGCCGTTCCCGCTCGACCCGGCGCCATCGCCGACTACGGCCAGGTCCTCCGATCCGGTCTCGCCTTCGGCTTCCAGGAGGGCCAGCCCGGCGGCCTGCGAACGAGCTTCCGCGGCGACGCTGGGCACGCTCCATGCTTGGCTGCTGCGCTCGCCGCCGGCGCGGACTCGAGTCAGGAGTTGGGCGGGGGCACCGGCGGTTGTGCCGCGAACGTCATAGTCCGCGATATTCTCGCCCAGGGTCTTGCCGCTCACGGTCATGCAGGAGAGATCGAGCAGGCCGGAGCAGCCGCGCGCGACTTCTCCCAGGATCGTATGGATGCCGCCTGCGCGGGCCACGTCCTCGACGTGGTAGCGGCTCGACGGACTGACCTTGCACAGATTCGGCGTTTTCTTGCTGAGGGCATCGATCCGCTCCAGCGAAAACGGCACGCCGGCCTCGTGGGCGATCGCCAGGATGTGGAGGACGGTGTTGGTGCTGCCGCCCATCGCCATGTCGAGGATCATGGCGTTGTCGAACGCCGCTGGACTGGCAATCTCGCGGGCCAGGAGACCGTGGCCGGCCCCTTTCTTGGCAAAGTCACGGGCCATCGCCACGATCCGCTGGGCCGCTCGTTCATAAAGGACCTTGCGATCGGCTGAGGTCGCCAGGATCGTGCCGTTCCCGGGCAGGGCGAGCCCGATCGCCTCGGCAAGGCAGTTCATGCTGTTGGCGGTGAACATCCCCGAGCAGCTTCCGCAGGTCGGGCACGCGGCCTTCTCGATTTCGTCGAGCGCCTCGGCTGAGAGCTTGCCGTTCTGCTTCTGCACGCCCGCGACGAATGCGTCGATCAGGTCGACCGTCTGGCCCGACGCCGTCCGCCCCGCCTCCATCGGGCCGCCGGAGACGAAGACGGTCGGGATGTTCACCCTCATCGCCCCCATGAACATGCCAGGCACGATCTTGTCGCAGTTGGGGATGCAGATCATCGCGTCGAAGCAGTGCGCCTGGATCATGGTTTCGACGCAGTCGGCGATCAGCTCGCGCGACGGCAGCGAGAACTTCATGCCGTCGTGCCCCATGGCGATGCCGTCGTCCACGCCGATCGTGTTGAAGAGGAACGGAACGCCCCCCGCCGTCCGGACGCACTCCTTCACGTAGTTGCCGACCGCCTGGAGATGGACGTGACCCGGAATGATGTCGACGTGGCTGTTGCAGATCGCGATGAACGGCTTGTCCCAGTCCCCCTCGCCGACCCCGGTCGCACGGAGCAGGCTGCGATGGGCGGCGCGGGCATCGCCTCGTTTGATCGTGTCGGAACGCATGGTGCGGCTCCCGTCAGCAGCTTTCAGTTTTCAGTATTCAGCATTCAGTTGTCAAGTTTCAGTGCGTTTTCCAGAGGAAATGCCCCATCATCAAACCCGCGACGAATGCCGCTGCGATGCCTGCCAGGACGAACAGCGACCACGCCAGCACGACCGACGCAGGCAGGACGACCTCACTGACGCGGCGAATTTCGGCGCCGGGCGGGAGGATGGAGGGCGGCTCGATCTCGATGTGCGCGCCGATCGAGCTGACCTCGTCGGGCCGGGAGGGCCTCTCGGACGGCCCGGGAACTCGGTCGGCCGTCTCGGGAGGCACGGAGAACGATTCGGACGGCCTCATCTCGCTCAGGGGCTCCGGGCCGGGCGGGTTGGGAGCCGGAGGAGAGAGCGGCTCGGACGAATAAGAGGTTGAGATGGCTTCGGGCACCAGCCAGTGGGTCGGCTCGACGGTCGTGGCCGGCGCCGGCAGGCGGGTCAGGTTCTCGAAAAACTCAGCCTCGACCCGCAGGTCCTCGGGTCGCAGGTCGGCGAGATCCGGTGGGATCACGCCCGCGATCTCCCCCATGAACACAGGGACAGGCGCTGGCTTCGGCGGCGCCGGGCTCAAGCCCAGGATGGCGGCCGCTTCGGCCCGGGCCCGTGGTTCGCCCTCGCGCCGGGCCGGGGCCTCGGTCTCGACCCTTGTGCGGGATTCGACCTCGCCCTTGGCACGGTTCTCTCCGTCCCCTTTTGCCCGCGGCTCGCCGCCGGGGATCAGCAGGTCCGCCTGGCACTTGGGGCAGGACACCACCGTGCCTGCCTTGCTCGGTGCCACAGCCAGGAGCTGGTTGCACCGATAACAGCGGAATTTGAGTCGCTCGGTCGCCATCTGGTAGTCACCTTTCCTGGGAAACCGATCCGCCGGGGCGAGTCGACCCTTTGCCACCACCGCTTCCAGCCTACGCGGCGCGACCGTCTTTTGCCACCAGACACCGCGGCCTGAACGGGACGACGATCACCGCCGCCCCGCGGCTTCGGCATCGTGACCGGGCGACGGTCGGGGTGTCACTTCCAGGGCATCGAAAGAAATGCGGGCGAACGACCGCCGGACTACGTGGCGGCTTGACCTGACGGGCGAGGCTGTCACAATGGGCTTAGAGGCGTGAGTGGAGAGCGGAGAGAGCGGGCCAGTCTGTGATGCACTCCCGACCCCCCATTCCCTACTCCCCGCTATCAGGGCAGGAGCGCGAGGGAACCCAGCATGAGGTCATATCGCGGATCCAAGGTGTTGGTTTGGAGGACCTTCGTCACCGGCGCGTGTCTCCTCTGGGCCTGGACGGATGGCCGGTGCGATTCGGTGATCATGAAGAGCGGGATTGTCTACCGCGGCCAGGGTGCACCCGACCGGGACAACACCCTGGTGTACATTTCCGACGGCTTGAAACGGGTCGTGGTTCGCGACTCGAAGATCGAGAAGATCGAGGCGAACAACGCCTTTCGGACCGGCGAGCGTTTTCAGTTGGTGCAGCCGATGGCCGTGCACGGCGGGCTCCCGCCCAAGGAAGTGGTCCGTGTGGAGGCCGGGCCGTGGAACGAGCGTGGCCGCCGGTCGTTTCGGTACATCGGGTCGAATTTGAACAAGACCATCCGGATGGAGCAGGCGATTATCGAGATCAGTCCGCACATCGTCAAGATTCGGGGCGTGGACGGTTTCTGGGTTGGACTGGTCGAGACCAACCAGATTCCTCGCAAGGTGATGACGAGCCTGTTGGCGCGAGTGGATCGGAAAGACATGGAGCAGCGCGAGCGAGTGGAGGAACGCGAGCGAGTGGTCCGATTCTTCATGGATATGGGCTGGCACGCCGAGGCCAAGCAGGAGCTCGATCGTCTGGTTGTTGACTTTCCCAAGGCGGACCTGAAGGAGCGGGTCGCCAACGCACGGTCGTACATCCTCCAGGCCGAGGCAGCGGATCGGCGGGCGGCGATCGACGTCAGTCGCCAAGCGCAGCAATACCACCGCGTGTCGAGTCTGATGAAATCATTCAAGGAAAAGGGGATTCCGATCGAGCTTCAGGTCGAGGTCCGCGAGATCCAGCGGCATGAGGAGCAGGAGCACGCCGCCGATCTTGCCCTGGCCGCCGACCTGCGCAAGCTGGCTGCCCAGTTGCCCAGCTCGGAGCGGAGTTTCTGGAAAGAGCCGCTGGCGGAAGTCTTGAAGGCCATGGACGAAGCGCCCGATGCGGTCCGCGACCGGTTCGCCGCGTGGCGGAAGGCGAGGTCCGGGCCGGGCGTTAAGGAGGGAGCCCAGTTCGCGCTGGCGATGTCAGGTTACGTCGCGGGTCAGGAGTTCGCCGCGCCGGAGTTGAAGGGTGCCGAGACGCTGTGGAGAGCGCGCGGCCACGTCCGCGAGTATTTCAACGCGGGCTCACCTGCGGCGCGGAGCGAGTACACGGCCACGCTCGACGGCCTCGAATGGCCGGCCGTGGGCGGCGCCGCCGACATGATTCGCCGGCTCGAGCTGTTGACCCGGATCGTCCAGCTCATGCCCCCACCTCGACACGACGACGCGACGACAGCCGAGAAGACGATGCTGCATCGCGTCGTGGAGGAGGAAAACAACGAGCCCACCGACTACGCCGTCCGGCTCCCGCCGGAATATCATCCCTTGCGGAGCTATCCGGCGATCGTTGTGCTCCATCAAGACGGCCAGAGCCCCAGCGCCGCGATCGACGAGTGGGCCGTCGAGGCGTCACGCCGGGGCTACATCGTGATCGCGCCGGAATATAACTTGCCGAACCAGCAGCCGGATTACCGTTACACGGCCAGCGAGCACGCCGCCGCCGAGCTGGCGCTCCGGGACGCCCGCAAGCGCTACTCGATCGACAGCGACCGGGTGTTTGCGGCCGGCCAGGTCACGGGGGCTAATATGGCCTGGGACCTTGCGCTGGCCCATCCGGACCTGTTCGCCGGCGTGGTGGTGATCTCAGGGTTGCCGGCCAAATACGTCCCCAAATATCTGCCCCACCACGAGCGTTTGCCCCTGTTCGTCGTGATCGGCGACCTGGCCCCGGCGGCCAACGAGGTCGTCTATAATAATTATATCAAGCCATTGATTCTCAAGGCCTGGGACATCACGTACGTGGAGTACTACCGGCGCGGCCTGGAGGACCTTCCGGAGGAGATCCCGCGTGCGTTCGACTGGATGGACCGGCACCGCCGCGACCCGTATCCGAAATCGTTCAAGGTCAACACGGCCCGGAGCTGCGACGACCGGTTTTACGGTGTCGTTGTTCGCGAGTTCAGTCCCGGCCGCATCACGGCGCCGGAGGCCGTCGAGATGCTTGGCAAGAACCTCCAGCCCGCCACGATCGAGATGAAGTCGAGCAGCCTGAGCAACCTGATCCAGTTCAAGGTGAGAGGCGCGACCCGGCTCGATATCTGGCTCAGCCCCAAGCTCATCGACTTCAGGCGGAAGGTGGACGTCCGCGTCGGCGATCGATCTTACAACCGGCAGCCCAAGCTCAAGCTCGAGATGGAATCGATGCTGGATGATCTGCGCGTGCGCGGGGATCGGCAGCAGATTTACTGGTACCGGTTCAAGGTTCCCTGAGGGCCTTTGGTTTGGCCACGCGGACGGCTCGACCGCATCCGTCCGTGAGTCGGGCGGCAGCGTGCCGCTTCCGCTGCTCGGCGCTGGCGCCACCATCTTCCCTGATTTCGACGACGGAGCCGCCCGTGGTCGTTCCCCAGACGCCTGACTGGGTCCGCGACGCGATTTTTTACCAGATCTTTCCCGATCGCTTCGCGCGGAGCTTGACGGTGCCGAAGCCCCGGCATCTCGACGAATGGGGTGCGCCGCCGACGTACCACGGTTATCAGGGGGGCGACCTGATCGGCGTCGTCGAGCACCTGGATTACCTGTCGGACCTGGGGATCAACGCGGTGTACTTCACGCCGATCTTTCAATCGGCTTGCAACCATCGCTATCACACGCACGACTACGAGAAGGTCGACCCCATGCTGGGCGGAACGTCCGCTCTCCGTCGCCTGGTCGACCTGGCCCATGCCCGGGGCATTCGCGTCGTCCTGGACGGCGTTTTCAACCACGCGAGCCGCGGCTTCTTCCCGTTCCACGACATTCTGGAGAACGGTCCGAACTCCGCTTATCTCGACTGGTTCACGGTCAAGGGCTTTCCTCTACAGGCCTATGACGCCCAGAAGGCGCCGAATTATCAAGCCTGGTGGGGATTGCACGCTCTGCCCAAATTTAACACCAATTGCCCCGAAGTACGGGAGTTCCTCTGGGGCATCGGCCGGATGTGGATCGAGTTTGGCATCGATGGTTGGCGGCTCGACGTCCCCAACGAAATCGACGATGACAGCTTCTGGCGTGAGTTTCGGCAGCGCGTTCGAGCCGCCAATAGAGAGGCGTACATCGTCGGCGAGGTCTGGACCGATGCGGAGCGGTGGCTCGAAGGGGACATGTGGGACGCCGTCATGAACTATCAGTTCACGCGGGCGTGTCTTGCCTTCTTCATCGGCGAGGCGGTCAACGAGGACGACCTTCGCAGGACGAGTCTCTTTCCGGTGGGACCGACCACGGCCGAGGCGTTTCGCCGAAACATCGAGCGGTTGCTTGGGCTCTACCATCCCGAGGTGTCGGGCGTGATGCTCAACCTGCTGGGTAGCCACGACCTGGCTCGGTTCCTCACGCTGGCGCGGGGTGACAAGTCGGCCCTCCGGCTCGCGACCCTGTTCCAGATGACGTATCCCGGCGCGCCGTCGATCTACTACGGCGACGAGATCGGCATGGCCGGTGGTCACGACCCGGCCAACCGCGGAGCTTTTCCCTGGCACAAGACCGAAGTCTGGGACACGGAGCTCTTGCACGAATTTCAACGGCTGATCGCCCTGCGCCGCCAGCGGCCGGCGCTGCGGCGGGGTAAGTTCCGGTTCCTCCGGGCTGACGACAACGTTGTCGCCTACGCCCGGTGCTTGCAGGATGAGGCCATCGTCGTGGTTTTGAACGCCGGCCGCCACACGCGACGGCTCGACCTGCCCCTGGGCAACCTCGTTCCCGACGAGAGGGTCTGGGCGGAATGTTGGGCTCACGACACCGTGCGGGTGGAGCAGGGGGTGCTCCGCGATCTGGCGCTCGCGCCTCGTTCCGGCCGGGTCTTCGCCACGCCTCCGTGACCGAGGCGGGCGAAATGACCCTGGAGCGGGAACCTCACAGGGCGGCGGGGAGAACGGCGAGCGGCCGGTCGAGGAAGGTGACTTGCGGGACAGCGATCCCCGGTCTGCCGCTCGCCGCGTCGGTCATGATTGTGTGACCGGCCCGGTTGTCTGCTCCGACGGCGCGGAGACAATCGGTCTCGACTCGGTGCTCGCCGGCTGGTCTCGGGGTTTATCGCTCCGCTTTGCGCGGAGCCGCGCAGCGAGAAAGGCGGATAACCGTTTCTTCGAGATGTCCTTGGACTCGCTCATCATTGACAATCCTTCCACGATGGGATTCCAGAGGGGCATCGGCTGGATTCACCTGGGCCAGTCTTGTTCGGCGACCGGGCCTGGCTGAGGAAGGCGAAGTTTCCGCGAAAGCCTCGATCGCGGTCAACGTGGAACGAGCTCCACACGCCGGAATACCCCTTGACGATAATGAATATACAGATCAGACCGGATGGAAATGACTGACCGCGAATACTAACACTCAATTAGTGTAATCCGCGCCACGGCGTTCGTCCAGTGGGTACAAGGCGATTGACCGCCAGAGGGCTTTCGAGCGAAATCGATCCCCCGCGGAGCGCGTCCGCGGGTGAGTACTGGCAACGTCGGGGCCGTTGAGAGAGACTGCTCGTTTGATCAATCGGCTGTCCGGGTCTTCCAAATCCATGAACTTCACAAAGGTTCCACCCGCATGGCGGCTCCCGGACGGCGTTGACGCCCCGCTCTGGGAGTATGCGCATACGTCACGGCTGGCGGCGGAAGAAGACGACTACTTCGCGGACCACCCGCTGTTCCGGGCGGATCAGCGCGCGCTCGACCTACGGTTCGTCGTACCGGGCAGTCTGGTGGACCTGGGCTGTGGGACGGGCCGGCACGCGATCCGTTTTGCCCGAAAAGGGTTCTCGGTGACCGCCGTGGACCTGTCGCGCCCGATGCTCGAGAGGGTCGGTTTCAAGGTGCGGGCGGAAGGGATCGACCTGGTTCGGATCCAGGCGAATCTGTGCCGGCTCGGCTGTTTCCCCGACCGGAGCTTCGACTACGCCCTCTCGATGTTCAGCACCTTGGGGATGATTCGCGGGCGGGCATCGCGGCGTCGCGCGCTGGCAGAGGCCGGGCGCATCGTGCGGCCGGGCGGCCGGATCGCCGTTCACGTTCATAATCTCTGGCTCAACCTTCAAAACGGCCCGGGACGAAAGTGGCTACGAGACCAGGCCTGGAGGGCATTGTTTCACCGAGGCGAGCTGGGCGACCGCGAGATGACCTACCGTGGCATGGCCGGCATGCGGGTACACCTTTACCGCTTTAGGGAGCTGAAAGGCGAGCTCCGCGCTGCCGGCTTCCGGATCGATGAGGTCTTGCCGCTGGACCGGGTCTCCGCCGCAACCATCGCGGCCCCCTGGTTCGCCCACGGCTTGCGCGCCGGGGCGTGGATCGTCTTCGCGAGGCGACGGTGATGCGCCGATCATCCTGGGATCGCTCGCAATGTGAAACAATGTGCAGTCAATCTCCCGCGGACAGAATACCCGATCGACCGTATGACGCCCCGGCGGGCTGGGTCCGCCCAGGCGCCGGCTCAGGCGGACTCACCGTTTGGAGCCCGATCGACTGGGAGAGCGATTCTTGACCAACTTGCCTTGCTTGCGAAGTCTGAGGAGTTCAGAGAGGAGGCGTTCTGCGGAAACGGTCTTGCCCCTGCCCGCGTTGAATCTCTTTACGAGATCGCCGAGCCGTCTTGGGTTGAGGGCGAGTTGGTCAACCGAAATCCCCATACCGGCAAAAATCTTGGCCAATAGAATACGATCCTCTTCCGTCAATTCATTAATACTTAGATTGATCGCCTTGATGACATCCTCGAGCCTTCCGGTCGTGTAGAGGGGGATGCCAGTCAACCATGCCGGCAAGCGGGTTGACGATGGGTCGGTGAGAACGGCGCAGATCGTTTTATCCCATGCTTGTGCTGCCCCGATCTCGAAAACCATCCATGATGTGAGTCCTGATGGCGGGAGAATGATGAGGAATACCCGACTTTCCGCAATGGCCTCCCGTATCGCATCACTCACATCTGCGCCAGGAAGGAGCTCCGTATGCGTGAAGGCGTCCAGGCCGCTCTCACGGCAGGCGTTAGCGACTTGCAACGCGAGCGTGGAATCCCTTGACTAGAACGCTCCGCCGCCGTCACTGGCAAGATCGATGTGCGAGGGTTGGCGGAATCGGAGGCCGCATGATATCTGAGCGGCACGGCGCTAGCCGCCGGTGTTTGGCTTCCGGCACGCGGCGGGGATCCCTGTGAAGTCATTAACCTGACGCTCAATAGGATGGAATCCTTCGGGGGGCCGCGACCTTCTCGGTCCTCCGCGCGAAGCGCGGAGGTGTTGGCCCCTGGGCGAATTCGCCTTCTGGGATGGTGAGGCGAAGCGGAGCGGAGGCCCGCCGCAGCTTCGGATCGATCCGCTGACAGGATGTTGTCCCAGCCTTCTGGTGCTGGCTTGGCCCTGCCACCCAACCTGGGAATTTCATCGGAGTTCAAAGACCTACTTCTACGACCACCAAGATCAACTCGTCGAGGAGATGCGCGCCTCCGCGGAGGCCGCCGAAGCCGGACGCCTCGAGCAGCCGCTCTCACGCGCCCTGCCAACTGGGTGCCAAAGTCGGTGTGAACGCTAACGGTTATGAGGTAAACGTCGAGGACGTATGGCGCACACGAGTGTGTTGGGGAAAAACTGCTGTCAGGTGTCAGCCCCTTGCGGGGATTGGAGTTACGTCTCAGGGGATTTTTGTTCGTCGAACGTATCCGCGATGCAATGTCCTATCAGATTGTTACTTAGCCGTGACGGCAGGTTTTTGGGCCGATTGGTCTTGGTGAGGGTGATCAGACGTTTTTCGACGTTTCTCTCGAAAGCAACGGATATGCCATGCAAGCGGAGCTGGGGGGCAATGCGGCGCAGTTCCTTGGCGAGCGTTGAAGGCGCTTTTGGCCACTGGGGTAAGGCCCTGACCTTCTTTTCCACGAGCGTGTTGAGCTGGGCGAGCAGCTCGGTGGGGGTTCCGGACCAATCGTTCAACTCGTGGGCCCACTCGAGCAGGAAG
>JBIOJM010000097.1:0-28734 GCA_044450785.1 Isosphaerales bacterium | reverse complement strand
GCCGGCGATCCCGCCCCCGAGCCCGACGTTGTTCGCGGCCGTCAGCCCGAAGTAGCTCCCCGCGACGGTGCCGCCAAAAGCGAGCGTGGTCCCTTGGGACGCATCGGACGGATTGAGCGAACCAGCGGAGAAGCCCCCCGCGCCTCCCAGGCCGGAGAGCAGCTCCCCCGCGCCGTTGTCGCTCGACGAGAGACCCAGGCTGCCGCTCAAGAGCACGCTGCCGGAGACGCCGAAGAACTGGGCCGTCGTCCCGGTGGGATCGATCGCGTTCGTCGGGCTGTTGCCCGCGTATTCGTACAGGTTGGACTCGCCGGCGCTGGCGCCGAGCGGGTCCTGGGTCGTGAACTGGCCGATCGCCGGATCGTAGGACCGCGCGCCCATCGCATCGAGCCCGCTGCCGTTGCTCGCGACGCCGAACTGACCGACGAACGTGAACGGGTTGGAGGGGCCGCCGGCGCTATTGGTGCTCGTGCCCGTGCTGGCCAAGACGCCGCCATAGGGCAGGTAGCTGAAGCTGCTGACGGCGGCGCCGGCGGCGTTCGTCAGGCCGACAGTCGAGCCCAGCCCGTCGAAGGCGTAAGAATTGGTCCCGCCGCCGGACGGCGATTGGCTGACCAGCCCCAGACCGTAGGTGTAATTGGCCAGCAGGCTGAGCGCTCCGCCCGAGCCCTGCTGGTACTGACCGACGACATTGCCCAGGCCCGTGGGGTCAACCAGGTTGTCGGTCACCTGGCCATTCTGGATCGTGGAGACCAGGTCGCCCAAGGCGTCGTACTCGTACTGCCAACTGCCGGTCGGCGAGGTGACGCTCACGAGCTGGTTCAGCGAGTTATACGCATCAGTCGTGGTGCCGCTGGCGTCGCTCTCCGAGACCAAGGCGCCGTTGGCGTTGTAGGTGTAGGTCGTGGTGCCGGCGGCCGAGGTGACCGTCGTGTACTGGTTGTCGGGGTTGCTGTTGTAGGTGTATGCGACACCGTTGACCACGGTCTGCGTCAGGTCCCCGGCCGTGTCGTACGTGTACGACAGGCTCTGGGCCGGGATCGTGGAGGTGGACTTCGGCGCGAACACCGCGCCGATCAATTGACCGACCGTGTCGTAGGTGTAGGTCCAGGTGCCGTCGACCGTCACCATGCGGGTCGCCTGACCGAGCGTGTTGTAGGTGTACCCGAAGCTGCTGTCGACGGTGCTGCCGCCGGGAGCGTAGTTCACGAGGTCGAGCAGGTTGCCGCCGGCGTCGTATTGGTAGGTGGTGGAGGTGCCGTTGGCGAACGTTTCCTTCACCAGTTGGCCCAGGTTGTTGTACGAGTACGTGATGATGGCCGCGCCCGTGCCGTCGGTCAGTCCGGCCAGCTCGCCGGCCGAGTTGTAATGATAGTTGACGGTCTGGGTCACCGTCGTGCCCGACATCTCGACCAGCTTGGCGCGCTGGCCGCCGGAGTTGTAGGTGTACCGCAGCGAAAGGCCGGTCGGGTACGTGATGCCGGTGAGCTGGTCAGCCGCGTTGTAGGTGAGCGTGGTGACGCCGGACGAGTCGGTCGCGGTGATCAAGTTGCCTTGAGTGTCGAAGCTGTACGACATCGTCGTGCCGTCGGCCAAGGTCACGCCGGCGACCTGCCCTGCCGCGTTATAGCTGTAACTGGTCGCCTGGCCGTTCTGGTCGGTCAGTGACAATGGATCGCCGAGTGCGTCGTAGGTGGCCGTCTCGACCGAGTTGTCGGGGTAGTGGACCGCCGTCAAGTCGCCCTGGGGGTCGTAATGGTACGCCGTCGTGTCGCCCTGAGGGTTGGTGACGCTGGCCAGGAGGTTGTCTGAGCTGGTGTAGGTGAAGGTGGTGGTTTCGCCCAGCGGATCGGTCGCGGAGCTGACGTTGCCCTTGGCGTCGTAGGTGAAGGTCTCCGTGAGGCCGGTCGGGCCCGTGATGCTGGTGAGATTGCCGTTGCTGTTGTAGGTGGCGTAGGAGGCGTTCCCCAGCGGGTCGACGTACTTGAGCAGATTACCCTTATTATCGTAGTCGTACTGGCTGGCGTGACCGGCGGAGTCGGTCACGGTGACCTCACCCTCCGTGTAGCTGAAGCTCAGTCGGCCCACACCCCCATCCTGCGACGTCGTGGCCAGGCGGCCGTTGGCGGCGTAGGTGAAGAACTGGTGGCTGCCGTCGGAGTTCGCGATCACGGTCAGGGCGTTCTTGGTCGCCGCGTTCGTGCCGTCGTCGTAGGTGTAGCGAGTCACCTCGCCGCCGGGCGCCGTCACGGAGACCAGATACGTGTTGGAGGAGTCGTAGCCATAGATGATGGTTTGGCCGGTCGAGCCCGTGACCGAGTCGATCCGGCCGGACGAACTGTAACCGATCGTGAGCGACCCGCCCGACGACGACGTGAGGCTGGTGAGCCGGCTGCCCGTGAAGCCGGCGGTGATGCGGTTGCCCTGTGTGTCCTCGATGTAACCGAGCGTGCCGTTGGAGTTGAAGAACTCCTCGGTGCCGTCGGCCTCTTGCAACACGAAGCTGGGTGCGCCGCCCTGAGTGCTGCTGGGAATGGCCGTCAGTTTCCCTGCGTCGCCCGGCTGAGAGAAATACACGTCGACGTAGCGGCTGTCGGGCTGGAAGATACGCTGCTGGCCCGACGGCATGGTCACAGTGATCGTGCCGTCGGAGCCCACGGCGAGCGAATACTGCCAGTTGTCCGTCCAGCCGGAGCCGAGCGGGCCGGCCGTGTCGCGCGAGATGATCGAATTGGCGAATTGCCGGCTGAAATCGAGCGCCAACCCGGCCGAGGGAACGGAGATGTCGGTGGCGTCGCTCAGGATCGGCACGGGCGAGAGCCCGTTCGCCTGCATGATGGCGAACTGCCAGAGCTGGCTGACGTCGGTGACGTTTTCTCCCAGGTTGCCCAGGTACGATGCCTCGTCGTCGAGCATCGTGATGTAGTCGCCCCAGGTCGGGCCGATCTGGGAGACCATGTCAGCGAAGATCGCACTCCAGGCAGCGCTGGAGATGCCCGACGGTTGGAGGCTCGATTTTAGACTGCTCAGGTTCGATTCCGTCTTGTCGCCTGCCGGGAAGACCTGCAACCGGAAATCGAACTTGTTCCCCGGGGGGCTGAAATCCCACGACGACCGCAACATCCCGGCGTAATAGACCGGCACCTTGACCGATTCACCCGGCTCGAGCATGCCGGGGACCTTGCCGCTGGCGAGGACTTCGATGCTCGTGGAATAGCCCGCGGGAACGGACGACGTCCAGTAGCCCGACACCTGCAGCGCGGGATTGAGCGTCATCAAGGGGATATTGATCCCCGAAGCCTCGGTGGTGGTGTCGAGGATCAGGAGGGGGGCGGGCATCGCCTCGCTGCCGGTGTTGGAGTAATCGATATAGATAATCGCGGCGATGTGGCGTCCCATGACGCTGGGCATGATGAGCTTGGTCTCGAGGTGCGCCGCGCCCGGAATGGTTATGGTAAAGGAGCCCGGCAACACGGCGGGCTTGAGCCCGGCTTGCGTCGCCTCGATCGACACCGTGTCGCCCTCGAGTGAAGCGGGCAGGGTGGCGAAGCTCGCCGTGATTTGGTTGAACGTGTTCACCGTGACGCTGGTGGCCGCGACGGTCGTCGTCACCTTGGTGCTCGGGTCGGTATAGACCAGCGACACCGACGTCGCCTGGTCAAACCCGGCGCCCGTCAAGGTGAGCGAAGCGGCGCTTCCCCCCGCCGAATAGGATGGGGTGACCGCGCTCAACTGGACCGGGGCGCCGGTGGCCACGATCGTGTAGTTGCTGGCGGCCGGGGCAGACGCCGAATAGACCAGGAAGTACCAGTTGCCCGGGGCGGCCGATGAGATGAGGATGCTGGGATCGGCCGTGGATGGGCCGGAGTAGCTGGTGCCGAAGCTGGACTGGGTGGGGGCCGAGCCGTACTTGGCATAAAGTTGGTTGACGTCGCTCGACGTGCTGTCCGTGAGGCCGACGAACAGCGTCTGAGCGTTCAAGCTCGTCAGGGTCACCTCGAAGAGCTGGCCATAGCCGCTGCCCGTGGATTTCTCCGGTAGTGGGACGGCATTCAAGGTCAACGGGTCGATCGTCAGTTGGTCGAGCTCGAAGGTGTAGTTGACGCCGTTGCTGCCGGTGCCGTCGACCGTGAGGGCGTAATTGCCGCTGGCCGGCAGCGTGATCTGCTGCCCTTGCGTGAGGTTCGTCAGGCTGTAACTGCCGGGACCGGTCAGGTTGAAGACGATTCCGGGGTCGGCACTGGCCTTGCTGAGGCCGACCAGCTCGCTGGCCGTCCCGGAGAACGTCCAGTCCGCAACGCCGAATGGGCCGTCGACCGTGCCACTTTCCTGCTGGCCCAGGACCAGAGGGTTGACGGCGGGCGTGACGTCGAACACTTCCATCTGGTAGTTGCCGGTGCTGTCGGACTGGCTCACGGTGGGCTTGGGCACTTGACTCTGCGGGGGGGCCTCGACCTGCATCGTGTACGTGCCGTCGGACGGGAAGGTGAAGTCGGTGATCGCGACGGCCGAGCCATCGCTTGCGCCGGCGTTGGTGGCTGAGGCGAGCACGAAGCCGTGCGAATCCAGCAGGTTGACGGTGACCCAGCCGAGCTGCGGCGGCGCCGCCGCCAGCACACCGCTTGCGCCCGGGTCGACGGCGATCGTGACCGTCTCGCCGGCACGGCCGAAGAAGGTCCAGTCATCCTGCTCGCCAGGGTTCGCCAGATCGGCGGGGGTGGCGGCGTTCTTCGGGATCGGGCCGCCGCCGGGAATCAGGGTGATCGTGCCGTTGAAGATGGTGGCTTGCGAGCCGATCTCGGACCCGCGCGCGTAGAGGTTCAGACCATTCAGGTCGAGCGTGGCGCCGTCGGGCACGATCAGCTCGTTGGCGTAAACGGCCTTGGTCCCCGGGCCTGCCGGGATGAGCTGGAGGTAAGTGTTGCTTGCCAGGCTGATCGTCCCGTATGCGAAATTGTTGGTGTACGCTGCCTGGACGGCCCCCATGTCGGTCGACATGGCCTGGAGCTGCTGCGGCGGGTGGTTGATTCCCTGGCCGCTGTCGAAAACCACAGTCCCCAGGGGCGCGAACGGATCAGCGTCGGTCGTGTTCCCCACGAGGTTGCCGCTGATCTCGAACGTGGCCGAGCTTGCGAGCGCGAGCACGCCCAGGCCGTCGACCTCGAGGCCGCCTGTGAGGTTGAGCGTGGCGTTATCGGGAAGGGACAGGCTGCCTTGCTCCACGAGCGGCGAGGCCGTGATCTTGATCGTCGCGCCTTTTGTGATGGTGTAAGACTCGTTCGCGGCGAGTGTGAAACTCGTGTCGATGTTGAGATTGACGTCCGTGATGGAGTTCAAGTTCGGATCGAGGAGACGGCCGCCGGATTTGAGGGTGATGCCGGCATTACCACCTTCACCCGTGAAGCTCGTCAGGGCGGGCACGTTGATCGTGCTGCCCGCGCCCTCGGAATCGAATTGCACGTACGGGCTGGTGGCGGGGATCACGGCCAGCAAAGGGAGCTGCACCTGGCCGCCGGACAGCGCCTGCACATCGAGAAAGACGGTCGGTGCGTTCAAGGATAGCAGCTCGGGGAATTCGAGCATGCTGCCGGCGCCGCTGGCCTGGAAGTAAATCGTGCTGGAACCGCCGTTGTAGCTCGGGAAGGCCGTGAACGTCACGACGGCCCCTCCCGAGACATACACGCTCGACGCGTCGAAATCCGTGAGCAGATTGAACGTGTAAGTGCCCCCGGTCGCGGTGAAGGAACCGTTCGTCAGGTTGGTCCAGAGGGCCGTGAAGATCGCGCTGCCGTCGACGGTGACGACGACGCCGTCCAGATTCGTGAGGACGGGGTCGTTGATCGTGGCCCCCTGGGTATCGGAGAGGACGCCGTAGCCCGGACTGGCCGTGTAGCTCGCCAGCGACGCCACGTCGATCAAGCTGCCGGCTCCCTGGGCGTAGAACCGCACATACGGGCTGCTGGCCTTGCTGATCGTGGCCAGCGCAGGCAGGCGCGTGTGCCCGCCGGAAAACGCATCGACGTAGAGATAGTTTTGAATCGTCCCCAGGGAAGCCAAATTCGGCAGCGCGAGCGTGCTGCCGCTACCGCTCGTCTCCAGGTCGACCACGATGCCGGCAGGGTCCGCGAGACTGACGACCCCCGGCAACGAGACGACGGCGCCGCCGTAGAGGTAAAAGCTCGTGCCGTCGATATCGGACAGACTGGTCGCCGCCGGCGCGAAGTTGAATGTGCCGCCGGTCGACGTGAAACTACTGCTGGTCAGCGAGGTCCACTGGGCGTAGGAGAAGCTGCTCGATCCATCGACCGAGACGATGACCTTGTCGAGGGTCTTGAGGACGGGGTCGAGCAGGGTGGCGCCGGAGGTGACCTCGAGGCCGGGATAGTAGTCCAACCCGTAATTCTTGAGCGTGGTCAGGCTTGACGCGTCGATCTGGCTGAGGGCGCCCTCGGCGTCCAGACCGACCTCGGCCGGATTCACGCTGTTATCGACCGTGGCCAGCATGGGAATCGCCACGTGGCCTGCGGCGTACGCCTCGATGCTCAGGCCGTAATACTGGTCCGGCGTGATGACGGTCGTCAGGATGGGAAGGGAGATCTTGCTGAGCGAGCCGGTCGCCTCGAATGTGTTATGTGCATAGAAATACGAGGACCCGTGGTAGCTCGCCAGGTCCGGAAGCACCAGGACGCCGCTGCTCGCGGCCGTCAGGTTCGAGCCGTCCAAGTCGGTCAGATTGGGCAGATTGAACGAGCCCCCCTCGATCGTGAGACCGCCGTTGGTCAGCGTGGTGAATTGAGCGAGCGGAAGGCTGGTCGTGGCGTCGACGACGAGGCTGAAGAGGTTGAGGCTGGTCAGGCTGGCGGAGAGATCGATCGCGCCGCCGGTGGTCGCGCTCAGCAGACCGGTGTTCGTGGTGGTGAGGGTCGTCACGTTCGACAGATCGATCAGGCTGTTCGCACCCGAAGCCGTGATGTTCAAGTAGCCGCCGGTGAGCGTCGTCAAGCCAGCCAGGCTGAGCGTGCTTCCCGCCTCGGCGTCCAAGTAGATGGTAATGCCCGAGCTGACCGTATCGGTGGTCAGCTTCGTGCTGTTCACATCCAGGTTGCCGCCCTGCTTCACGTACAGGCTCGTGCCATCGATGTCGGAGAGGCTCGAGAGTGTGAACGAGCCCCCCAGGATGGTGATTGCGCCGGTCGTCAAGCTGGCCAACTGGGCGAGCCACGAGCTGCTGGTGCTGCCGACGGTCAGGGCGCTCGTGCTATCGACGGTCACGTCCCAGACTGTGAGCGCGGTGAGGCCGCTGCCTAGCTCGATCGTGGAACCACCGGTGGCCGTGAGGTTGCTGTGATAGTAGGTGGAGTAGCCGGTATAAGCGGTGGCGGTGCCCAGTGCCGACAGATCGATCAGGCTGCCGGTGCCATTCGCGTCAATCGTGAATTCCGAGTAACCGCCGGTGGTGGTCATCGAGGTCAGCGCCGGCAGGTCCACTTGGCCACCCGACGTTGCCTGGATGGTCAAGAGCTGGTCATAGCCGGTCCAGGTGATCGCCCCCAACTTCGGCAGGCTGAGGATGCTGCCGGCGCCCGTGGCCTCCAGGTAACGATTGTCATAGTTGGTGGAATCGGAGTAAGTCGTCACCCCGGCCAGGGTCAGGCTGCCGCCGTTTTGCACGTAGATGCTCGATCCGTCGATATCCGTCAGGTTCGGCGCCGTGACCGTGGCCCCATCCACTGTGAGCGAGCCGTTGGTGAACGAGGTGAGCTGACCAAGGAGGGCGGCGCCCGCCGAGCTGGAGATCGTGAGCGTGACGCCGTTCAAGCTGGTGAGGCCGCTGCCGAGCTCGATCTTGCCGCCGTTGGTCGCGCTGAAGCTGCCGCTGTCGCTGAACGTGGTCAGACCCAGCAGATTGATCACGGCCCCCGATCCGGACGCCACGACGGTCAGGGTACCACCGCTGATCGTCGTGAGACTCGACAGGTCGAGCAGGCTGTTGGTGCCCGTCGCCTCGAACGACGCGACATAGGAGGTGGTGCTGGTGTCGGTGATGAGCCCCGTGAGCGTCAGGCTGCCGCCGTTTGCCACGTACAGGCTCGAGCCGCTGATCGCGGTCAGGCCCGGGAGCGTGTACGTGGCCCCGTCGACCGTGATACTGCCGCCGGTGAGCGTTTGCAAGTACTCGAGATCCAGCGTGCTCTGGCCGTCGACCGTGACCGCCACGTTGGTCAGGCTGGTGAGGCCGCTGCCGAGCTGAATCGTGCCGCCGCCGGTGGCGATCAAGCTGCCGCCGCCGCCGCCGAAAGTCGCGATGAGCGGCAGCTCGACCTCGCTCCCCGAGCCGGCGGCGGTCACGGCAACGCCGTAGAAGCCCCCGATCGACGTCAGGTTCGATAAGTCCAGCGTGCTGCCGCCGGCAACCCCGAGGGTGGTGCCATAATAGATCGAGGAGTTGGTGTACGTGGCCACGGGCAGCGTCACGTTGGCGCCGTCTTGCGCGTTCAGGGTCGAGCCGTCGAAGTCGATCAGGGACAGGAAAGTCTGCGTGCCTCCCAGTACGTTCACCGTGCTATCGGTGAGCGACGTGAGCTGACCGAGCGGCAGGCTGCTCTGGCCGTCGACCGTGATGTCGACGCCGCTCAGGCTGGTCAGGCCGGCGTTCAGATCGATCGTGCCGCCGCCGGTAGCGCTCACGCTGTTGTTGTAGGCATAGGTCGAGGTATACGAGCTGAGCGCCGACAGATCAACCACGCTGTTCTGGCCGATCGCGATCAGGTTCACGCTATAATAGCCTGAGATCGCCTGCAGGCTCGGAAAGTCGAGTGTGCCGCCGCCGGAAGCCTCGAAGGTGGGAGTGTTGTAGGTACTGTAAGTGGACGACGTCGAGTAAGAAGACAAATCGATGGTGAGGCTGGCGCCGTTTTCCGCGTACAGGCTCGATCCATCCAGCACGGTCAGGCTCGACAGGCTGTACGCCCCCCCACCGTCCAGAGTGAGCGTGCTGTCGGTGAGCGAGCCGAACAAACTGAGCGCGGGCGTTGCGACGCCTCCGACCTGCGCGCTCAAGGCGGTCGCGCTGTCGACGTTGATGTTGAAGTCATTGAGGCTGGTCAGGCCGCTGGAGAGATCGATCGTCCCGCCGCCGGTGGCGGTCAAGGTACTGCTGTAGTTGTAGGTCAGGGACCACGACGTGACACCGGACAGGTCGACGACGCTCGCTGTGTCGGTCGCGGACGCGGTCACGCCATATTCGCCTGAGATGGACTGCAGGCTCGACAGATCGAGCGTACTCCCGCCCGTGGCCTCGAAGACGGCGCCGTTATAGTTCACGTTGTTGGCGTATGATTGCACGGCGGGCAACTGGAGGGTGCCGCCGTTTTCCACGTAGAAGCTGGAGCCGTCGATGTCGCTCAGACTTGTGAGGTCGAGCGAGGTCCCGTTCACCGTGAGTGTGCCGTTGGTGAACGCGGTGAGCTGATCGAGCAGGGCGCCGCCGGCGGCACTGTCGACCGTGATCGAGACGCCGTTCAACGAGGTGAGGCCGGACAGCTCGATCGTGCCGCCGTTGGTGGCGCTCAACGAGCCGCCGTAGGTGGTATCGATCGAGGTCAGGGACGAAAGGTTGACCAGGCTTCCAGCACCCGTAGCCACGATGTTCACGCCATAGGTGCCACCGATCGTCTGCAACTGCGACAGATCGAGCGTGCCGCCGCCGGAGGCTTCCAGGGTCGGGAAGTTGTAGGTATCGTTCGTGTACGAGAGCGCCCCGGTCAACGTCACGACGGCGCCGGCTTCCGCGTAGAAGCTCGAGCCATCGATGTCGCTCAAGGCCGAAAGGTCGTAGGTTCCAGCCCCCTGCACGGTCATCGTGCTGTCCGTGAGTGAAGTGAAGCCGGAGGGGAAAGGCAAGGCGGTTGGGCTGTCGACCGTGATCGATACGTTGTTCAAGCCGGTGAGGCTGCTGTCGAGCGCGATCGTGCCGCCGCCGGTGGCGTTCAAGCTGCTGGTGCCGTCGGGTACGGACCACGACGACAGACTCGACAGGTCGACGACGCTGTTGGCGCCGGTGGCGAAGACATTCAGGCCGTAGGAACCCGCGCTGATCGACTGGAGCTGGGAAAGGTCCAATGTGCTGCCGCCGGTGGCCTGGAACGGAACGCCGTAGTAGTAGCTGTCGTTCGCGTAGTTGGTGACCCCCTCGAGCATCAGGGTTGCGCCACCTTCCGCGTACAAGGCCGTGCCGTCGATGGTGGTCAGACTCGCAAGATCGTACGGCCCGCCTCCATTCACCGTGATGCTGCCGCCGGTCAGAGTCTGCAAGTGACTGAGATCCATGGTGCTCGCACCGTCGAGCGTGACGGCCACGCCGTTTACGCTGGTGAGGCTGCTGTCCAGAGCGATCGTGCCACCGCCGGTGGCGGTCAGGTCGCCGCCGCCGGAGGTGGTGCTCCATGAGCCCAGTCCCGAGATATCGACCACGCTCCCAGTGCCCATGGCCTCGACGTCGGGGCCGTAGCTGCCGCTGACCGACTGCAATCCCGCCAGGCTGAGCGTGCTACCGCCGGTGGCCTCGAAAACGGCGGTCCCGTACGAATTGTTCGTGTATGTGGTCACCGGGTTGGGCGCGTTCGCCGGCAGGGTCAAGCTGCCGCCGTTCTCCACGATCAGGCTCGATCCGTCGATGTCGGTCAGGTTCGAGAGCGTGTACGAGACCCCCTCGACCGTGATCCCGCCGGCGGTCACCGACGTGAACTGGTCCAGCGGCAAGCCGGTCAGGCTGTCGGTCGTGATCGTCACGCCGCTCACGCTGGTCAGGCCGCTCGACAGCTCGATCGTGCCGCCGTTGGTAGCGCTCAAGCCACCGCCGGAGTTGACCTCGAACGTGGTCAGGGACGAGAGATTGATCACGCTGCCGGCGCCATCGGCGGACGCGCTCACGGGTGTGTAATCGGGCGTGCTGATCGTGACCAGAGCCGGCAGCTCCACGTCGCCCCCCGCGCTGGCCTGGATGGACAAGTCGCCGTAAAAGTCCGTGCTGCCGATCGACGCCAGCTTCGGCAGGCTGAGCAGGCTGCCGGCGCCCGAGGCCGTGAAGTCCGTGTTTTGGCTGCTCGGGTCGAAGCTGAGAACGCCCGCCAAGACCAGCTTGCCGCCCCCTTGCACGGCAAGGCTCGAGCCGCTGATGTTGGTCAGCTTCGAGAAGTCCGCGGCGCTGCTGTACGCGCCCCCCTCGTCTTTGACGCCGCCGTTATTGATCGCCGTGAACTGGCTCTCCGGGATCGTGCCCGTGCCGTCGAGCATCAGCGTGACGCCGGTCAGGCTGGTCAGGCTGGGGTTGAGCGTGACCGTGCCGGAATTGGTGGCGGCCAGGGTCCCGTTGTACGTGCTGTAGGCCGTGAGATTCGGCAGGTCAAGCAGGCTTCCGGAGCCGTCGGCTGTCGCACTGACGGCCGCATAGAAATTGGCGGTGTTGATCGAGGTCAGCACGGGCAGCTCCACGTCGCCTTGCCCGGTCGCCGAGATGCTCAAACCGCCGTAATAGTTGATCGCGCTCAACGTCGCCAGGTTCGGCAGGCTGAGCAGGCTGCCGGTGCCCGAAGCGGTAAAGGAGGCGGACACGCCGTATTGATCGCCGGTGTTGAAGCTCAACACGCCCGAGAGCACCAGCTTGCCGCCCCCCTGTACCGTGAGACTCGAGCCGTCGATGCTGGTCAGCTTCGAGAAGTCCGCGGCGCTGCTGTACACACCCCCGTCGTCCATCACGCCGCCGTTATTGATCGACGTGAACTGGCTCTCCGGGATCGTGCCCGTGCCGTCGAGCATGAGCGTGACGCCGGTCAGGCTGGTCAGGCTGGGGTTGAGCGTGACCGTGCCGGAATTGGTGGCGGCCAGGGTCCCGTTGTCAGTGCTGTAGGTCGTGAGGTCCGGCAGATCAAGCACGCTTCCGGAGCCGTCGGCTGCCGCACTGACGGCCGCATAGAAATTGGCGGTGCCGATCGAGGCGAGCAGCGGCAGCTCCACGTCGCCCCCCCCGGTCGCCGAGATGCTCAAACTGCCGTAATAGTTGATCGCGCTCAACGTCGCCAGGTTCGGCAGGCTGAGCAGGCTGCCGGTGCCCGAAGCGGTGAAGGAGGCGGACACGCCGTAATCAATGCCGGTGTTGAAGCTCAACACGCCCGAGAGGACCAGCTTGCCGCCCCCCTGTACTGTGAGACTCGATCCGTCGACAGTGGTCAGGTTCGACAGGCTGCTGTACGTGCCCCCTTTGTCATTGATGCCGCCGTCGGTGAGCGACGTGAGCTTGCTGAGGGGATCGCTCGAGCCCGGCACGAAGCTGCCCGTGCCGTCGACCGTGAACGTCACGCCATCGAGGCTGGTGAAACCACTGTTGATCTTTAACGTGGCCCCGTTCGTGTCGCTGATGGTGTTGTAGAGACCGCTGAAACTGGAAATCGATGAAATGTCGAGGGAGCTGCTCCCACCGTCGGCCGAAAACTGGGTGAAGGATCCGTTCACGGTCGCCATGCCCGAAAGGACCAGGCCGGCGCCATCCGTCACCTGAATGTTGGACCCATCAACGTCGGTCAGATTTCCGAGCGTGTAGGTACCTCCCACCACGTTGAGGCCGCCGCCAGTCAGCGAGGTGATCTGATCGAGAAGTGTCAAGTTGCCCGTGCCGTCGACCGTGAACGTCACGCCGTACACGCTGGTGACGCCACTGTTGAGCAGCACCGTGGCCCCGCCTGTCTGCGTGATCGTGTCGCCGTAGCCGGAGAAATTCGTGAGGTTTGAAAGGTCGATCTCGCTGCCGGCACCGTCCGCGTCGAACGCCATGAAATACCCGTTGTTCGTCAGTCCCGGCAGGCTCAGCGTCGCGCCGGCCAAGGCCGACATGCTCCCCGAGGAGTCCGTGATGAGACCGCTGGCCGTGAGCGAGGTATTGGTGCCGGTGACGGTCAGCGCGCCGCCGTCGAACGATAAGGCACCGCTGATCGTCGACGTCAGTGGCGTGCTGGACGACACGGTCAGTGAGCCGCCGCTGAAATCCAGCGCGTTCGCGTCCGTCAGACTGTCGATCGTGGTGGCGCCCGCCGCCGAGGAATACTCGATCGTCGGAAAGCCGCCTGGGATATTTACGTCATCGCTCGAGCCCGGGACCCCGTTCGACCAGTTTTGGGAATCGCTCCACAAGTTGTCGTTGCCCTTACCGGTCCATGTGTTCATCGAGAGCAGGCACCGCGCCTCGAGGGGCTCGAGCAAGAACGGTATGGCCCGGCGCTGCCGGTGGTTCCGATGCTTGCGAAGCGAGCTCGGTGCGCGAGAGGCACGACTTCGTGACAAGGACATGCTGGGTTCCTTAACTCGGTTGCCTTCAGCTACGGAAGCGATTTCATCCCAGGAAATTCAGAAGAGGACGGCTTCGGGACGTCGCCATCGACGTGCTCCGAAATCGAGACGACGCGTGCTCCACCCTGATCTGGCAGAGCACGCCGAGCCTTGATCGAGTACCGCCGCAACCTCTCCCAGAGCGATTCGTTCGTCGATGGCCACGCCGAGCAACACCGCAAGATGGCGTTCGATTCGATTGCCTCGTCAACCGAACTTGACCCCTCGCCCCCGATCACTGCTCTCGGCTGTTCCTCGCCAACGCGCAACGTCGAACATCGGTGGAGGCTCTGCCCGCGTCCCTTGAGAGCAGTACACATCTAATCGTTCAATGCCTGATTTGCAACCAAGAGAATCAAAATAATTCGTAACGTTCCCGCCATCGACCGGAATTGGGTCCGTTCGTGGGGCGCCCACTCGCTTCTTCGAAGACGCCACGCAACACCGTGACGGTGGTGGATTCTGGCTGATCGCCGTCCGGTTCGGGCGCAACAAAGCTCCTCGCCGGCGGCACTTTCGGCGCAGGACCCCACGTGCTGCCGGCGCGGTCCTTCTCCTGAGCGCGGACCCACCACCCACGGGCGCGGCCGTCACCCAAGAACCGCCCGATTACCCGAACTCAACGATTCCAACCCGATAAACACCCGAAGTACGTTAACCATCGAGCCCGGGCGTGTCCATTCTGTTGACGAAAATCAACATGATGCATCAGCGAGTCCGCGCAGCCATGGATGCACGAATCGATGTGGAGCGGGCCGGAAATCACTTCCCGAGCTGTGCGAGGAAGCCCAACGCGGACCTCCGTGCCCGCCATACCTGTTAGTTCTGGTCGATCCAGTTGATCGCGTTCGTCCCCCATGGGGAGACACGGTGAATCCTCGGACCATAAAAGTAATTGGCTTCCGTCGGATAACGGACCGGCGAAAGCTCGGGAAGATTCGGATTGGAGAACGCGGTTGCCTCCGTGATGCGGATCGAGCCGTCATATCCGCGAACGTAAACGAGCACGGGCGCCGTCGTCACGCGGAATGGCGAGAATGGTCCATAAAGGGACATCGTCTGATCTCCGTAGATCCCGAGCGGAGAGTAGCCTCCACCGATCGGGGCGTTCCCGCGAACCGTGATGGTGGGTGTCGGCTGGAAGGTACCCAGCGTGGCGGTCGCGCGCGGCACGGAGCACGGCCGTGCGACTCGGCGCGTCCGATCAGCGGCCAGGCCGAAACCCGTCGCTCCTACCGTCTGAGAAAAAACGAAGCTGAACACCAAGATACGCGCCCGGAGGCGAAGGTGCCGAGTCATGGAAGTACCTCAAGGATTCCAGGACGACGCCCCGGCGCCGGCCCAGCCGAGCGCACATCGATGCGACGTCGCTAACGCAATGTGGTTCCTTGAGGAAATCTACCCGATAAAACGCGACTGGATCCGGAATCTGCCGGTCAGATCGAAGTTCGAGTCCGCGGAAGCAGTGCGTGCAGCTCCTCAACAATGCGTGCGACGCCATCGCCGATCGGTGAGTGAATCAGGTCGTGGAGTTTCGACATCAACTCTCCCTCGCGCACGAAGATCGAATCGTGGACGTTGACCTTGCTCGCAATCGGCGGTTCCACGGTGAAGCGCGACTCTTCGCTGCCTGTGACCGACAGCGTCTTGAAATTGCCGCCGCCAGGCATCGCGAGCGGTCCCCCTTCCGAGGGAAGCCATTCATGGAGACCAGGTGGACGGCGCGGAAGTCCCTGTCGTTCCGAACCCTGTAAAGCATGCTCGGTCAGGTCCTCATTTCCGAGCAGGTCCTCCATGGGCACCTCGAGAGCAACGGCAATCCTCCTCAACGTGCCGGCGCGGGGAAGCCCGGTCTTCCCACTCTCAATCTGGTAGAGAGCCGTCCGGGAAATCTCGGCCCGATTGGCCAATTCATCGGGGCCCCAGCCCTTCGCGTATCGAGTATCACGCACTCGCTGAGCTAACGACATCGCTGTAACTCCTCAACTTTGAGGTAAAAGAAGAAAAACTTCCATGCCCCCGATCCGCTCGTCGGCGACAATGTCGCAATCATTCACCGATGAGACCGGCGGCTAGCGCCGTGCCGCTCACCCCGATCCGCTTGCCGCCGACAATGTCGCAATCATTCGCTGTCGGAAACTTGGTCACAAAAAGCGTGATCGGATCATCAAAAATTTACAAAACCCTCGTTTCCGCGTCAAGTCAATCTTGACACGAAATAAAAAGCCATATCTGAAAAATCGAAAAACCGCTGTAAGACGAAGTCGCGTCTCGACTTACAGATAATTCCATCGCGATGATCTCGGCGCGAACCACGACGTCTTTAAGCGGGAGTGTGTGTCTCGAGTGTCAACAAAATGTGGAGACCGCCTGCCCCGTCGCAGCGCTGTATCCCAGTTTCGGTGGTGTTGGTTTCACTCTTGATCGTCAGGGATTCTCTTGGTGGAGGTGCACCGGGGTCAACGGATCGGGATCTCGCCCAACTTGTCGCATTCGCGGACGGGGTTTGCGCTCGAAGCCCGACCCTAGGGTGATGAAAAGTTGGTCTTGAAACAGTCCGGAGAGCCATCGGCCACCCGCAGCTTATGTTGCGCTTCGAGCTAGCTACGCTCCGCTCTCCAACTCCTTGAGGATCCCAACGAGGAGCGCCGGGTCGCGTGTCTGCAGGAGGTGCGCGACCCGCCTCTCGGGGAACTCGAGCTTCCGAAGGTTCTCCTCGACTTGATTCCAGAGGCGGTCGCGCTTCTTCCCCTCGGACAGGTACAGGTCGGTCGCCAGCTCGGAAAGCCTCTGAAACTTGATTGCATCCAGGTTCTTGTAGTATCGGTCGATGATCTTTCGCTGGTACGGAGTGTAGTCGGCCACCCGAACGCCCTCCTCCCCACTGGCTCGATGCGGGATGCGCCGCTCACCCCGGCCGGGGCCGATCGACGCTTGACACCCTGTCTACATCAAATGAGAACTCCTGAAGCCGGACGGGTCAAGCCCCGCTCACGAAATGGTCCAGGCTGTGCCGAAGCCGGACGGGAACGTTTGTTCGCTCGGGCGCCGCCGTACTCCGTTTGATCGAAACCACGGGGCGAACCTTGACCTTGTCGGCCTCCCTGGCCGCCTTGGCCGCGGAGGAGACCGCGGGAGTGTAGTCGACCCGGATCTGGGCTGCGCCGCGGGCTGCCGGGTTCCGGGAGACCGCGGTCACCGGCGTGTTGTTGACCGAGACCACGGTCGCGGGGTGCCGTGCTTCGAACTTGGCCAGCGCCTTGTAGAAGGAGGCATTCCCCATGTATTTCTTGAGCCGGCCGAAAACCCGAGCCGAATCCGGGATGTTGAGCACATCCTTCTGCGATTCAAACGTCACTCCGCTCTTGGTCTGGCCGGTCAGGGTCGCGGTCGTCAAACCCGCGGGCAGGTTCAACTCGTCGCCCACGAAGACGTAGGTGGCGAACGGGAACTCGTTCCTCCTGACCTTGCGGGTGATACTCGCGATGGCGTGCACGCCGTCGAGCTCGACAGTTGACGGATTGATGTCCGACACGGGGAATCCCGAGGTCCCGAAGATCGAGACCCGCACCAGATCGCGGTGTGCGGTGTCGATGATCCGGTGCTCGTGCGGGTTGATCACGATCGGGGGCGAAGGAATCGGGTTCGCGGGAGGTACCGTCGCCTGGCTGACGGTAAACGTGTTTTCGGGGAAGAAGGCGTCGCTGATCCCGATGTCGTCAGGAGAGCCTGCAAACCCGCCGATGCCGATCACGCTGCTCGGTGTCAACGCCTTGCCGGTCTCGGCCAGATAAAGCTGTGAGAAGTGATCGATGTTGAATTCGAGGTTGGGATGCAGCGCGGAATTATTGAGGTAGACGTTGCCGGTGAAGGCCGGCAAGGGTGTGCCGAACGTGGGCACTCCATGGGGATTGCCCCCGTTCGGAATCGCCAGCGCAACCTGGTAGGGTTTTTGCGGCGAGGGATCGGTCGACGTGGGCGAGGGAGGCACATTCGAGAACCCCGCGACGATCTGCGGAATCCCCGTGCCCGAGAAGTCGAGGAAGGTCGCCATCGTCTCCGGGCCGCCCATCGCGTAGAACTCGGTAAACCCAGGCGCGGCCGTCTCAACGGCGGGGTTGACAGTTCCCGCGTTGCCGTTATCATCCGCATCACCCGCGATCACCGACCCGGACGATGGGTTCGACGGATTGGCGGGGGGCTGATTCAGCCCGACGCTGAGGGTGTCCGTCACGGCGTCGTACGAGACGCGGATCTCCGAGAGGTCGAAGCCTGACACCGGAATGAGTGGTTGCAGGGTTGGTGGGATGATTGGGTGCTGAATGCCCGGTGTATTCGAGGAGTTGAAGGTGACAACGCCTGGTTGTTCTGTAGCGGGAAAATCGACTGGGACGATTCCGGTGAAGTTAACGCTGAGCAACTGCCGATGATCTAGTTGTTCCACCGCGACAGTGTGACGTTTGGCCGTCTTGGGACCACTGCGGCGGCGACTCCACATCCGAGCGGCCTGGAGCAACTTGAAGATCAGGAACATCGCCCCTCATCCTTTCTTACGGGTTCGCTCCCGAACGGGAGCGGCTCCAACAGGGAAGGGTCACCCGACGACTCAGTGAACAAGTCACCGACCTTCAGGACGACCCGGCGTGCGAAACAACTGACCGGCCAGGCCGCTCCGGGGACGGCCCGCTCGTGCCGCTTTGGTATCAAGGGCCACTCTGGTGCAGTGGTCGTCCCAGCCAGGTCGTCGCTGATTTGCGGCGGCCCGGCAGGGTGCGAAGGACGTTAACGAGGAAGGAGCCTCGACATGGTAGGCCGAATGGTGCTCCGGATTGGCGTGCTCGGCGTCGCTTTGCTCGTAGCCCGATCCGTCGCGGCTGATCCAATTACGTTCACGGGGAACGTCGCGAACGATTTCTCGACGACCAACCCGGAAGTGGTGGTCATCCCCCACAGCGACACGCCCATCCACATCGCACAACCGGCATGGATGACCAGTAGCGGCCTTGTCTCCGGGTGGAACATCCAGGATATCCGGCTCGGCTATGACGCCAAGACGGACACCATGTACGTCGGGGTGAACACGTTCGGCATCGCCGGCAACGTCGACGGGAACGGGACACCCGGCACGCCCGACCCCCGGCTGACGGCGGCCGGCGGCTCTGACCCCGCGAATTTCGGCGGCGACAAGGCGATGGCCGTCGCGTTCGCTCCCTTGTCCGGCACGTTTAACGCCAGCAATCCACCGTCGCCCGTCATCGTGGCCGGAGTCCCCGGCAACAAGGCGCAGGCAGGCACCGGCCTCGACGGATTCTCCGTCTCCAACTGGACGCCGGCCGGAGGCACCGCCGGCACGAACTACGACCTCGTGACCAGTTTCGGCAAGATGCTCACCGCGGGGATGGGCAACCTTGCCTTCGACCCCAGCGCCGCGCATCCCGGCTTCGAGTTTTCGATCACCAACTTCAGCAAGTTGCTCGGTGCGAATCCCCTGAACGGCCTGGTCGTCAGCGCGCAGGACGGCTCGGTGCAGAGCTCGTCACCGGCAAGGATTACGTATTCGCCACGCCGATCGAGGCGCAGGAAATTCCGGAACCGGCCACCTGGCTGGTCTGGGCCGGCCTGGCCGGTGGGTTGGCCTGGAGCCACCGCCGCTGCCGGCGGGCCCGCCCCTCTTCGTCGTTGTCTCGAATCCGCCAATGACATAAACGCATCCCTGCGCAAGAGAGCGGCTGTTCCCTCAGACCGCCATCCTGTACATCGGCCTGGAAAGACGGCGAAGTCCGGCCGTTTTCCTCCAGGCTTCCTTCGTTTCCCCTCCCGTCCCGAACGCTCCTCCTTTCCCCCACCAATCCTTCGATCGTCACTGCTGGTCCTTGACGACCAACTGGATCGCCCGGCAACATGGATTCCGGGTCCGAACGGGTCTGCCGAAGATTCCGTCCCGCCGAGATGTCCCGAAGATCCGAAACCGACCGCGCCCTTCGATGAGAGATCCCCGATGCGCGCCCAAGTGCTGATATTGCCGGCAGTGTGGCTCGGCCTGAGTTTCCCGCTTGTTCCGATTCCGATCGAGTGCCGTGCCGCCGGCTCCGCGAGCCAGGACTCCGCGGACAAACCCGCACAGCAAGCAACCTCGCTGCGCATGTCATCGGGCGTCGTCTGCCGGTCGATCGATGGTTACGAGGATTACGAACGGCTGCCGGGCGCGGCCCAGACCAGCGAGGAGAAGCTGCTGGTCTATCTGCGGCCCGTCGGATTCGAGACGAAGCTGGTCGACGGCGAGTATCAAGCTCATCTCGTGCCGGACTTTCAGATCCGCAAGCGCGGGGAGAAAGCGATCCTCCGCCAGAAACTCAAGATGTTCGAATACAATCCCAAGAGTCGAGAGCGGCCCCGTTTCATCTATCTGAAGAACGTGATCGCGCTCAAGGGGCTCCCGCCGGGCGACTATGACCTGACCATCATCCTGCACGATGAGATCGCCAAAGGGCCACCGGCGACCCAGATCGTCAAGTTTCGAATCATTCCCCCCGCCGATCCCCAAAAGAAGGATGAATAGAACCCTTCTTTTGAGACTTCTCGCTGAAGACCACCAGCAAACCCGGCACTCGCCGGTCCAAGTCCGCTACGAGAGTCGTCCCACATACCAACCCGAAGCGTGAGCGAGGGCGCTGGCGTCGCGCCGCAAGAGACTTGCGGCATCCCTCGCTGACACTTCGGGTTAGTGTAGGCCTTTCCCCTCGACCGGGTGGTGATGAGCGAGAAGTCTCCTTCGTTTTCATCCTTCATCCTTGCTAGAGCCCCTTTTCCGCAAAGGGCAGCCGCGCGTCTTTCCCCCCCAGGTCGTTCGGGGCCCCGGTGGAAGCCGCGGCAGCCTTCAAGTAGACGTCCATTTGCTGGCCGATGTAGATGTCCGGCGGCCGATCCTCGGCGAGTTCGTAAATGGCCTGGAGCACGCGCGTATCGACTCGCTCGGAGTTGTAGCCGGTCAAGCTTTGCTTGGGGATGACATAGGGCTCGACGTACACGAACTTCAAGGGGAATCGCACCTGAGGACGGCCCTTGAGGGTGGCTACCGCCTCGGCGCCTTTTGAAAAATACGGAAGGTCGTTCTCATCGATGTCGACCCGCACGTGCAGGCGCTTGCTGTCGCCGAGCACGATCATCGGCTCCTTCCAGGCGAAGGCGGCGTACTGACCGAGCCGGACGTTGAGCTGGAGGATTTCCCCATCCATCGGGGCGCGGATGGTGAGCCGCGCGAGATCGGTCTTGATCGTCTCGGCCTGGCTCTGGGCGAGCCGGACGGCGGCCCTGGCGATTTCGATGTCTTCCTTCCAGCTTCCCGCCAGGATCCGCTCGAGGTCCGCCTTGGCCTTGGCACAGGTCGCCTTGGCGGCGTGAAAAGCGTAGCGGTCCTTGTCGTAATCGCTCGCGGCGATCATCTGCCTCTGGAACAGTCTCTCGGTCCGGGCCAGGGCGGCTTCGGCATCGTCCATCCTGGCCTGGGCCTCTTCGACCGCTGCCCGCGCGGGTGGGATGTCCTCGGGCCGGGGCGCGGCGATCAGCTTGTGGAGCTGCGCTTCCGCGGAGACCAGCTCCGCCTCGCGAACCGCGAGCTGCGCCCGGTAATCGCGGTCGTCGATCCGGAAGAGCGGAGCCCCCGCCTTGACCTTTTCGCCCTTCTTGACGAAGACCTCGGTGACCACGCCCGGGATGTTCACGCCGATCGGAATGTTCTCCCGGAGCGCCTCGACCAGCCCGGATCCCGCGATCATGGTGACGCGCGCCGGCCGCGCCGGCGGCTCGATCAACGGCTGAGCCGTGGGCCGCGGCTGACGCGCGTCGACCACCGTGTGGATTGCGAACAGCAAACCAGCCAATGCTAACGTCGGCAGCACATATTTTGCGATCATGAAGACCTCGACCCCTGGCGGGGATGTGACGGATCGATCGGCAGCGTTCACGGGCGGACGATGTCGCCCGACCCCTCCTCGACGCGGGCGATCTTGCCATCGTCCATGTACGCGATCCGATCGCCGAAGCCGAAGACGCGGTTGTCGTGCGTCACGACGACCAGCGCTCGATCGGGACGGACCGCGGCGTCGCGCAGCAGCTCCATGACCGTCATTCCCGTTTCATGGTCCAGCGCGGCCGTGGGTTCGTCGCAGACGAGAAGCCGCGGTTCGTGAACCAGGGCGCGCGCGATCGCCACTCGCTGCATCTGGCCGCCGGAGAGCTCGCCCGGTAGACTCTGGAGCTTCTTGTCCATGCCGAGCGCCTTGAGCACCTCGCCCGCCCGGCACACGGCCCGCTGCTTCGACCACCCGGCGATCACCAGCGGGATGGCCGCGTTCTCGGCGGCCGTGAGCGCGGGCAAGAGGTTGTATTGCTGAAACACGAACCCGATGTATTGAGCGCGGAACCGGGTCCGCGCCCGGTCGCTCATCGTCGTCAGCTCGCGTCCGTAGATGCTCACCTCACCGCAATCGCAGTCGAGGATGCCGGCGATGACCGACAGCAACGTCGTCTTGCCGCAGCCCGACGGGCCGACGATGAGCGTCATCTGACCCGTGTAAACATCCCAGTCGATGCCGCGCAGCGCCTCGACGCGCTGCTCCCCACTGCCGAATGACTTGGTGAGCGCACGGACCCGGACGGCAAGCCGATCCGCGGCTTCGGCCGCCTGGCCTTTTCGACCGGCAATCGTCATTTCCGGGACCGCATGCATGACCATCACGTCGTTCCTGGAAGAAGATGAAACCCGCGAGCCTTCCCTTCGTCTCAACGGAACACGATCGCCGGTTCGAGCCGGATCACCCTCTGCACGCTGACCAGGCTGGACAAGACGCAGATCAGTAGGATCGCTAGGGCCGTCATCGGCAGCAAGAGCCACGGGGTGTAGAAGGCGAGCTCCGTACCCTGGATCCGCCACCCGAAAAGCGCCGCTAATCCGACGCCGATTCCATAGCCGAGTGAGCCGACCAAGAGCGCCTGCAACAGGATCATCAGGACGATCCGCCCGTTCGTCATCCCCATCGCCTTCAAGGCGCCGAATTGCTTGAGGTTCTCGATGGTGAAGTTGTAGAAGGTCTGCCCCGCGATCGCCGTCCCAACCAGAAAGCCCAGGAGCGCCGTGATCCCGAAGTTGAAAGGAATGCCTGTATACTTCATGTAATACTCAATTGTCATATATATGAATTCATCACTGGTCTTGGCGCCTAGCCCGGTGGCCGTCCCGATCCGGCGGGCGACCTGATCCGGGGTCGATCCCTGCTCGGTCTTGGCCAGGATGTACGACAGGACCTTCCGTTCCTGGGGAGCGAAGCTCTTGGCGCGGCTGTACGTGGTGTAGACGACGGGGTTCGACTGAAAAGTCCGCGTGGCCTCGCACACGCCGACGATGACCGCCCGGTGGTCGTTCATCTCGAACTGGCGGGAGAGGAACCGCCGGTAATAAGCGTTCCCCAGCTTGGGGAGGTCGCCCCAATTCTCATCGGGGTAGAGCTTGTCGAGCCGGACGTTGTCCACGAAGACCGCGTCCGGAAGGCGGAGGTCGCGCAGGCTGCCGGCGAGGATCCTCGAGGGGGGCGGGGCGCCGACCAAGCTCGCGTCGTCCAGCCCGAGCAGGATCACCTGCTCGATCGCGGCCTTCTGATTCCCGCGAGAGACGTCGGGGTTGATCTTGGCACGCGCCTGACCTTTATAAAGCGGCACGGCCCACTTGACTCCTTCCACGCCGCGAACGCGGTACAGGTTGTTCTCCAGCATCGGCTTGACGTCGTCGATGTACCGGACGGCCGGATCCATGACCCACAGGTCGGCTCCCGTGATGTCGGTGATCTGCGCGCAGGTCCGCAGCATCAAGCCACAGAAAATCGACCCCTGCTGCGTGATCAACAAGGCGGAAAACGTCAGTCCCAGGACGATGCCCAGGAACTTCGTCTTATCGCCCACCAGCATCTTGATCGCGATCCAGCACAACGTGCCACCTCCGCTCAATGTGCGGCAAGCGCTCCGTCCGACACGGTCGTACCCGTCTCGTCGAGAGGCGGCACACAACCGAGGGCCGCCAGGCAGAACGACGTGATATGGTCCGTCAGATAATCCAGGTCGAGCGCGTCGGAAGCCTCCTGCCCGATCAAGCGCTGGGTAATGGTTCGAGCCATTTTATAATGCAAGCATTGGCCGATCACGCTGAAGGCCATCGCGTTCATTCTCCGATCGTCCGCCTCGGGACAGAACCGGCGCAGGATCTGCTCGAGCCGCTCGAACTTGGGCCGGATCGCCTCGCGGATCAATACATCCGAGGCCGAGGTCGGCTGGAGCATTTCCCTCAGCATCAGCCGATGCCGCCAGTCATCAGGATGGTTGATGGCCAGCACCCGACTCAGAAAATGATGGATGAAGCAACGAAGCTGTTCGGCAGGCGCCCGTGTTGGCGACACGTCCTCGACCCCGGCATCGACACCGCACTGATGGGCATTCAACACCACCTCGACATAAAGCTGCTTCTTATCCCCGAAATGATAGTTGACCGCCGCGATGTTGGCCCGGGCACGCTCGCAAATCGCGCGGATGCGGGTCGCGTCGTAACCCTTGCCGGCAAACTCCTCGCCCGCCGCCTCGAGCAGACGCACCTTGATCGGGTCTTGCGATTCCATCGATATCGAGAACTCCCCAAAACACCTGTTTCAAACAGGCGTTTCAATCAACTGTATAGGTTTTCGGAAAAACGTCAACATCGTCTTTACCGTGAGGTTTTATTGTCGCTTCCCTCCTCCGTCCTCCGTCGTCGGTCCTTCCGAGTGGTGGCCCTGGTTTCTCCCCCGATCGATCGTGATACAATCTCGACCATCGGCTCCGAGTTGGGATCACCGGCGGCTAGCGCCCTGCCGCTCACAGGATCGATCGTGATACAATCTCAACCATCGCTCCGAGGGCTCTCTCCATGGACGCACTGGTCCGGGGCACCAAGGACTAAGGACCAAGGACTAAGGACGCTCTCTCCATGGACGCACTGGTCCGGGGCACCAAGGACTAAGGACCAAGGACTAAGGACGCTCTCTCCATGGACGCACTGGTCTGGGTGCGCGAATACGAACAGCAACCGATTCGACCTGTTTACGCCGTCTTCGGCGATGATGCCTATTTGATCAGAGAGTCGATCCAGCGGGTTGTCAAGCTGGTGTTTCCAGCGGAGGAAACGGAAGCGGCGATCAGCCGGTTCCCCGGGGCACAGACTCCCCTGGCGTCTGTTCTTGATGAGGTTCGCACGCTCCCCTTTTTCACGCGGAGACGCCTGGTCATCGTCGAGGACGCCGATCCGTTCGTCACGAAATACCGGAAGGAGCTCGAAACCTACGTCGAGAGTCCCTACCAGTCGGGAATCCTTCTTCTTCAGGTGAAGCAATGGCCCGCGGCGACGATCCTCGCAAAGCTGGTCGACAAGCTCGGCCTCGCCATCGACTGTTCCAGCCCCCGCGAGGGCGAGCTCGCCGCGTGGGTCGTCCAGCTCGCCGGAACCCGATGCGACGCTCAGCTCGATCCCGACGCCGCCCGTCTGTTGGTGGAATTGATCGGCCCCGAGGCGGGGATCTTGGCCGCCGAGGTCGAGAAGCTAGCGGTCTACGCGGGCGAATCCAGACGAATTGAACGCCGCGACGTCGCCAGGCTGGTGGGAGCGGGCCGGGTCGAGACGATCTGGAAAACTCTCGACGCGGCAATGGCCGGCCAAGGCCGGATCGCCCTCGAGCACCTCGACAACCTCCTGGCCTCCCGCGAAGATCCGATCTTGCTGCTCGCGGCCATGAGCGCGAGTCTGCTGAAAATCCACCACGCCGGGCACCTCCGGGCCGCACGACTCAATCTTGATGACGCATGCCGGCTTGCCGGCATCCCTGCGTTCGCCGTCGACAAAACCAGGCGACAGCACGCACACCTGGGCCCGAGCCGAGTCGACCACCTCCCCGCCATGCTCCTGCGGGCCGACCTCGATCTCAAGGGAGGGAGCTCCCTCGACCCGCGCGTCGTCCTGGAGCGACTCCTCGTCCGGCTCGCCTTACCGCGAACCGACTGAGGTCCCGTCTCGGTCGCTTTATCTTTCTCAAAGAGAGGGACGCCTTGTTAAGTGGCAATCAGCCGGATTCCACCATCGGACTGCCCTGTGAAACCACCGGGCCGTGGCGGGATTCTCCAGAAGAATTCCGGACCGCGCTCTTGAAATCTCCTGCTGACGAGCTAGCATGGAGACCAGATGATCGCCGAGTGTGCTCTCGTTGGATCGCCTCGTCGAACCCGCTTTTTATTTCCTTTTTCGCTGGAGCGAGAAATGGCTTTCGACGACCTCGACTCGACACCCACCCTGGCTCAACGAGTCGAAACGAAGGTTCGCCAGTCCACCCACGGCCGGATCCGCAATCTCCTCGTCCAGGAAGTCGAGGGACAAGTCATCGTCAGCGGACAGGCCCCGTCGCGGCACGCGAAGCAGCTCGCGTTACACGGCGCTCTCGAGCTGCTCTCGAGCGATCGCTTCGCCGAGAACATCACCATCAGCGTGAGCTAAAGGATGAAGGATGAAGGATGAATAAGACAATGCCTCGCGGCGTCATTCATCGTCTTCTCCGACTCATCCTTCCTTTGAGACCGGCGGCTAGCGCCGTGCCGCTCACCCTCTTTCTAGAGACCGGCGGCTAGCGCCGTGCCGCTTACCCCCTTTCTAGTCTCCGACTCATCCTTCAGCCTTCATCCTTTTTTCTAAGCTTGAGGGCGAAGCCACTTTCGGCCATAGTGAAGCGAATCGTCGGGCCGAACCAAGCCGCAATCGACCGCAAGAGGCAACGAACCCGGGCATCCGGATGGAGAGGGGGCTTCGCATGAGTCACCGATCGCGTTTTGCCAATCGAACGCTGATGCTGTGCCTGTCCACCGCGGTCGGGCTGATGACGTGCGCAAGCGCCCACGCACAGGATTCCTGGGACGCGATCTACCTTGCCGGCTCCAAGATCGGTCATGTTCATACCTTCGTCGAGAAGGTCAAGGATCGCGGCCGCGACTATCTTCGGGTGCGCATCGACATCGAACAAAGGATCCAGCGGGACAAGGACGTCTCGGTCACAAAATTGATGTATGGAACGATCGAGGCCCTCGACGGCCAGGTGCTGCGGCTCGACACCCTCACCGAGGCCGGCGAACAGAGGCTCCGGGGGCACGGCGATGTGATCCAGGGCGAGATGAAGTTCGTCTTCGAAGGTGCGGGAGCGCGACAGGAGCTGGTTATTCCCTGGGGCCCCAAGGTGCGCGGCCCGTACGCCCCCGAGCAGAGCATGGCCCACAAGCCGATGAAAGAGAACGAGGAACGATCTCTCAAAATGTTCATGCCGGAATTGAACAAGATCTGCGACATCCGCCTGCAATCTCGCGTCATCGAGCCCGTCATCCTGGGAGACGGATTGAAGCACCCGCTGCTGCGCGTCGACCAGACCACCAGGGTCGATGCCAAGCCGAGGCCCGAGTTCGATGCCAGGTTGTGGGTCGATCCCGACGGCCAGGTCCTCAAAACCGAGCAGGACCTTCTCGGCGGGGTAGTCATGTACCGCACCACCGAGGAAAGCGCGAAAGCACCCGGCGGGCCGATCAAGCTTGACCTGATCCTTGCCTCGGGGATCAAGGTCCCACGCAAGATCCCCGCCCCGGAACAGACCCGGCACGTCAAGTATCGAGTCCTGCTCAAGAACGGCAACCCGGCCCAGGTCTTCCCGGCTGATCCGCGCCAGACCGTTCTGCCGGAGGCGGACCAATCTTCGGCGATCCTGGAGGTCAGAAGCCTCGGGCCGTTGGATGGCCAGCCCGACCCAGGAGAGGTTGCCGCGGAATACCTCAGACCCAACGTCCTCGTGACGAGCCAGGACAGTCGGGTACGGAGCCTGACGCAGCGGGCGACCAAAGGAACGGTCGATCCCTGGGAAAAAGCGGTGCGCATCAACCAGTGGGTATTCCGAAACGTCACGGACAAGAACTTCAAGGTCGCTTTCGCCGCGGCAAACGAAGTCGCCCAAAACCGCAGCGGTGACTGCACGGAACACGCTGTTTTGGCCGCCGCCATGTGCAGGGCGGCGGGTATCCCCTCCCGGGTCGCGATCGGTCTCATCTACGTGGAACAACCCGGTGTCTTCGGCTACCACATGTGGACCGAAGTCCACATCAACAACCGATGGGTCGCGCTCGACCCGTCTTGGGACCAATCAGCCGTCGACGCGACCCATATCAAGCTGACCGACTCAAGCCTCGACGGAGTGTCCCCGTTCAGTGTGTTCGTGCCCTTGTTGCAAGTGATGGGCAAGCTGGAGATCGAACCGCTCGAGCTGCGGTAGCTAGATGCCATCTCTCTCGGGATCGGGCGACGACCACGCCCGCACGCGTGCCTCGTTCAACGAATTCACTCGGGCACCCTTGCCGGCCCGATCGACGGATCGTAGACTGCAAGTTGGGGAGGGCCGGTGCAGATTTCTTCGTATTCGAGCCCTCCACGGCCAGGAGGGGACGAAGATGAAGACCCGGCTACCGCTGCTGCAGTCGTCGCTCACCGCGCTGGCCCTGCTGGCTGGCGGAGCATCCGCCGTCCTCAGTCAGGACGGGGCACGGCCCGCGAAAGAGACCGGGGACGCCGGCAACGTCTCACGGCCGGAGATTGTCGTCTTGAACGCGATCCGGTCCCATCCCGTGACGGCTCCCTACGCGATCGCGACCTCCTGGCGCAAGGGAGTCGTCGTGCTCTCGGGGCGGGTGGGTACCAAGCAGGTCCACGATGTGGCCGTCTGGTTGGCAATCGACAGTGGCGTGCCGTTCCGCGACGACCTCGTGATCGACACGGGCACGGCCGCTTTCGCGGCGCAGAGCGCGGCAATGGCTGCCCCCGCGGCCGCTGTCGCTTCGTCGTCGTCACCGTTTGTCTATCCTCCGCCCCTGATGGGCCGCGTCGATGATCCCTTCTTTGGTTTCGTCCCTCCGCTCTTGAGCTTTCCTCCGTGGTGGCGCCGCCAGGTCGAGGGCCCACCGATGGTCAGGCCCAGAACGGTCCCGGCGAACACCGCGGTCGGGACCGCGCCAGCGTCCGCCTCCCGTCCGAATGCCGCTCCCGTGGACGGCCGGCAGCCGTTCGATGAGCCTCCGGTCAAGGGACAGGTCGAACTGACCGTCGATGCGGCGGGCCAGATTTTCTTGCGCGGCGTGGTGACCAGCGAAGAGGCAGCGCGTGAAATCGAGGAAGCGGCACGAAGCGTGCCGGGCGTGACGCGGGTCGAGAGCCAGCTCCAGGTCCAGGTCGTGCCGCGCCGGGCCGAGGCTGACGACGTCCCG
>JBIOJM010000096.1:0-28837 GCA_044450785.1 Isosphaerales bacterium | reverse complement strand
GTCAGGTTAATAGGTTCCGCTTGATTTTCAGGTACGCAAACCGGCGGCTAGCGCCGTACCGCTGACGAGAACGCTCCGCCGCCGTCACCGGCAAGATCGATGTGCGAGGGTTCGCGGAATCGGAGGCCGCATGATATCTGAACGGCACGGCGCTAGCCGCCGGTGTTTGGCTTCCGGCACGCAGGGGGGATCCCTGTGAAGTCATTAACCTGACGCTCAATAGCACGGCCCGCCGCTGAGAAGGAATCGAATTTCGCAATCCGCGCCCCCGCCTGAACTCCCGTCGACGATTCAGGCACCCCGCCATCCTGGCGGCCGTGTGCTCACGGGGGCCCGCCCGGCTCGCCATGGAACAGCGCTTTCATCTTCTCCAGTCCGGTCCTGGCGACGGTCAGAGGGTCCTGGCTCCAGTACTTCCGGTTGAACAGCTCGAGGGAGAGCGTCACGCGCAAGCCGTTGGCCGCGAGGTCGCGAAGCAGAGTTTTGAGCGGAGCGACACCGTCGCCGGGGAAAACGCGGTCCGCATCGGTCGCCTTTTCGCGGGGCGGGTTGGCCGGGTAGTCGTTGAAATGGAACACGTGGATCGATCCGCCGCCCAAGAGCTTGATCCCTTCAAATCCGGAGCCGCCTCGATACAGATGGTAGACATCGGCCAGAATACACGCCTTGGGGTGTCGGGCCTCGATCGCCACCAAGGCGGCCTCGCCCAGGCGACCCAGGGTCTTCGAGGATCCCCAGACCTCAAGCTGCGGAACGACACCCAACTCATCCCCCATCTCGAGCAACACCCGGTACCGCTCGGCGATTTTGAGCAGGTCGGTTATCGGTCGATCCGTCGCGCCGACCGGCGGGGCGGCCAAACGCTTGCCGCCGATCCGGCGGACCAGGTCCATGCTCCGCCTCGCGGATTCCAACCCCTTACGGCGCCGAGCCGGATCGTCGACGATCCACTCGAAAAAACCGATCGCGCTCTCGACGGAGAGCCGCGCGTCGCGGAACCGCTTGCCCAGGTCCTCGAGAGACCCGCCCGACGCGGCATACCGCTCGAGCTCATCGATCCACGGCTCCAGCGCCTGGTAACCGGCTTTCTCGGCGATCGCGATCTCCTCGATGATCGACAGCTTCTGGCCGCGAATCGTACTGGTGTTCAGCCCGAACAGAAAACGATTTTCGCGGGAGGAAACGTCGGCTTCGCGCCTCTGGATCCGGAGGGGAGGCGCCGGCTCGGAAGAAGCGGCGCTGGATCCGCCCGTCGCTGGGCTCGCCGCTCCCCCCACGACCAACGCCGTGCCGCCCATGAGCATTTCGCGCCGACTGAGCTCGTTCGTCACGGCAGTCCTCTTTATCAGTAGTTCAGGTCGCCCTGGAGTGCGCGACATGCTTCCAGGTGGCTTTCTCGCATGCGCGCTCGAATCAATGCCGTGGCCGATTCCGTGTCGAGACCAGCCAGTTCATGGGGGGAAATCGGTGGCCCATAGTGGATTCGGACGGGATGAGGGACCGGAAGCCGGCGTGATCGCGGCCAGATCTCGAACATGCCGGCCAGGCCGGCGGGGACGACCGGCACCCCGACCCGTGCAGCCAGCGCTGCGATTCCGGGCTTGAGCGAACCGAGCTGGCCGTCGCGGCTGCGGGTCCCCTCGGGAAAAAGAGCCACGATGCGGCCGGCCCGAAGCCGGCGCAGCGTCTCTTTCATGCCCGCGGCCCCGATACCCTCGCGCTGGATCGGAAACCCCCCCACCGAGCGGATGAACGTGCCCAGCACCGGAACGAACAGCGTCGACCGCGCGACGTAGCTGACCGACCGGCGCAGCGGAATTCCCAGAAAAAAGACGTCCAGAAAACTGACGTGGTTGCAAACGAGCAACACGCCCCCCGAGTCGGGAACGTTTCGCTGGCCGGTCGCCCGCCAGCGCAAAATCACCAGGCTCAGGGTCGCACAGACGTATTGCACGAACCGATACCACAGCAGTCGATTCACGAGAGAAGCCCTTCGATATCGCGGGCGAGCCGGTCGACCACGTCTTCGATGCGGAGCCCGGTTGAATCGACGACGATGGCGTCGGCGGCGGGGGTCATCGGCGCGATCGCGCGGGCGGTGTCGGCGGCGTCACGCTTGCGCTGGTCGCCGAGCACTGACTCGAAGCTCACCGCCTCGCCCCGGGCCAGGTATTCGGCCGCCCGGCGACGCGCCCGCTCGTCGTCGCTGGCCGTCAGATAGTATTTGCGAAACGCTTCCGGGAAAACCAGCGTCCCCTGGTCGCGACCTTCCGTTACCACGTCCTCTAGCTCGGCGAACGCGCGCTGCCAGATCATCAGCCGGCGGCGGACACCCGGACTATCGGCGATAAACCTCGACGCCCGGGTCACCGCGACAGCCCGGATCGACTCCGTGACGTCCTCCGCGCCGAGCAACACCCTGCCCGGGGGAAGGCTTACCGCCAGCTTCGCAACCAGATCGGCCAGCGCCTCCTCGCGACCCAAATCGACGCCGGCGCGGAGCGCCGCCAAGGTGACGGCGCGATACATCGCGCCCGTGTCGAGGAACCGCCAGCCCAGCCGCTCCGCCAATCGCCGCGCGACCGTGCTCTTGCCGGCCCCGGCCGGTCCGTCAATCGTGACGACGCGTGGCATCTCTTTTAATAGTAGGCAGTAGGCAGTAAGCAGTAGGCAGTGAAGACAGTTCGGAGCGTATTCACTCGGCACTCGTCACCCGTCACTCGTCACTCGCCACTAATCCTTGATCGCTTGTAACTTGCAACTGGCCGCGAGCGGTTGGCGCCCGGCGACTCCCGCGTCCAGATCGTGCCAGTACGACACCTCAGGCTCGCCGAGCCGCCAGCAGAGGAACACCTCGCGGCCATCCCTGAGGCTGTAAAAATCGCAAAGTCCATCCGAGCCTTTCAACTCAACACCCAGACGCTTTAATTCGTCGATGTAGGTCCTGAGCTTCACTTCCTCGGCGTCGAGCTCGGCCTGGCTCTGAGCCAGTTCTTCCGCGTAGAGGTCGTTTGCGGGGCGCCGTCGTTCTTTCGTGAGCATGGAGAGCCGTTGCTGAAGATCCTCGACGACACGATCCTGGCGGACAATGTCGCCGACGATCATCCGGACAAGCGGCAGCGCCTTGTTCGCCTCCTCGGCAGTGAAGTACTTGCGTTTCTTCCCGGCTGTTGCCTTGGCTGGGGCCATGACTTTTCATCCTGGAATTTCGATAAAGAGCGATGAGTCCGACAAGAATCCGTCCGTCAAGACGAACAGTCTCCTCCTGCCGGCACGAACGTCACAGCCGCTGGAAACAGCGGGTGACCCTCAGAGCCGGTTTGTCGTCACAGCCGAATTTTCCTACTCAAATTAAAGAGCGGCGGATTCCTTCCGCAGGAAGTGGGTGCCGGAAAACAATCAAGCACCCATCCCTGTTCGCTCAACCATCATTATAGGACTGTGCCTGCCCCCCGCAAGGGCTGGGCGCGGCGGGCGGCCGATCCGATCGGATCCCGGCCGATCCGGGACGGCCTCGATCAGGATGCGCGGCCTCGCATCGCGGCAACCCGGCGGACCATGGTTGCGAGCGAGCCCGTGTTCCAGACGTCGGCCTTGGCCAACCAGCCGCGGCGAGCCACCGAGACTCCATATTCTAGATCGTCCAAACCGGCCACGGAATGTGCGTCGGGATTGATGACGATCGTCACTCCCTTCTGGCGAGCGCGGCGGCAATGCGTCGCGTCGAGGTCCAGCCGATGCGGATTGGCGTTGATTTCAATCAACGTGCCGGCTCCCGCGGCCGCGTCGATCACGGCGTCCAAGTCGACGTCGTAACCGTCGCGAGCCAGTAACAGCCGGCCGGTGGGATGGCCGAGCATCGTGACTCTCGGGTTGGAAGCCGCCTGGACGAGGCGGCGGGTCATCTCCTGGCGCGGCAGCGTGAAATGCGAATGGACGCTCGCCACCACGTAATCGAAACCGTCGAGCAGATCGTCGGGATAATCGAGCGAGCCGTCGGCCAGGATGTCGCACTCGGTCCCTTTGAAAACGTGGAACTTGCCTCCGAAGGTCTGGTTGAGCGCGTCGATCTCAGCCCACTGGGCGTGCACGCGCTCGATGGTCAGACCACCGGCATAACGCGCGGAACGGGAATGATCCGCGATTCCCAGATAAGTCATGCCCCTGGACCGAGCGGCTTCGGCCATTTCGGCGAGCGTGGCTGATCCGTCACTCCAGTCCGTATGACAATGAAAGGTGCCGGTCAGGTCGGCCGGCTCGATGAGAACGGGAAGCCCCCCCTTCTCCGCGATGTCGATCTCGCCGTGATCCTCGCGCAGCTCGGGTGGAATCTCCGCCAGCCCCAGCACCCGGAAGAGCTCGGCCTCGGTCCGACAGGGGATCGGACCATCCGGTCCGGTGAGCGCATATTCATTCAAGGTCAGCCCCCGCGCCAGAGCTCGCTTGCGGATCGCGATATTGTGGGCCTTGGACCCGGTAAAGTAATGGAGCGCAAAGGGATACTGCGTGTCGTCGACCCCGCGCACATCGCATTGCACGCCATCGGCAAGTCGAACGCTCGCCTTGGTGGGGCCGTGCGCCAAGACCGTGGCGACCTGGGTCAGCTTCACGAACGCGTCGAGCACCGCCCTTGGGTGCTCGGAGCTGAAAAGGATGTCGAGGTCGCCAATCGTCTCGGCCCGCCGGCGCAGGCTGCCGCAGACCTCGGCACGGATGACCTTGGGCTGCGACCGGATCGCCCCGAGGATCGGATCCGCCAACCTCAGGGCCGTGCTCAGGAGAATCCGCTCGCCGGCCTTCTCGACGAACGCGATCCCCTCGAGGATCTTCGCCTGGGTCTTCTCGCCAAAACCCTTCAAGGCGGCGATCTTGCCGGAGGAGCCCGCCGCGCGCAGGTCTGCCAGGCTCTCGATCTTGAGGGTATCGTGCAGCGCCTTGATCTTCTTGGGGCCCAGCCCGGGGATGCGCAAGAGGGCCACCAGACCCGGCCCGGTGCTCCGCCGCAGCTCATCGTAGGAAGCCAACTGACCCGTGGTCGCGAGCTGAACGATCTTCGCATGCATCGTCTCGCCGATGCCCGGTACTTCCTTCAAGCTGCCGTCGGCAATCATCTCCGGCAGATCACCCGACAAGTTGAGCAGCGCCTGCGCCGCCGTGTGATAGGCGCGGCAGCGGAACGGGTTCTCTCCCCGGATTTCGAGAAGGGTCCCCATCTCGTCGATAATCTGGGCGATCCGTGCGGTTTCCATCTCGGCCACCTCCTTCACTCATCTTGTAGGTCAGGCTGGAAAGCCTGACCTACCTGGCTTAGAGCGGTTTACACATGGATTGCTTACTTGGCAAGTCGATGGCAGGTCACACGAACCCGACGCGCAAGCGAGGGATCCCCAGCCAGCTCCCCTCGCTGGCGCGTCGGGTTAGTATAACGGTACGCGCTCGCGTGCGCAACCCGAGCGTAAACCGCGCTAGTACTGTTGGCGCGGAACCATTCGCAGCAGGTCTTGCGGGGTCTGATAAAGGGTCGCCCGGGCGAATTCCAGCGCGCCCGGCTGATCAAATTGCCCAAGCGCGACCCGCTCGAACAAGACCCGTGCCAGAATCTTGCGGACGAGAAGCGCCTTGGCATAGGACCATTCGACACAATACGCGTCGGAAAAGAACCCCACCTGCTTGTTAGCCGGCACCATGTCGAGCCGCTCGCGCATGACCTGGGCGATGGTGTCCGTGAAGAAGTTGTGCCACCAGTAACCGGCGAGGCTCAGGTTCGGCAACTCCCGAACCAGCGTGCACATCGACTGGTTGGCATGCCGGCTGGCCAGGAAACACTGGAAGCTCAGAGCGGGGTGCCGGCCGATCATCTCGGCCAACTGGCCAATGGTTCGCTGCGACAGCTTGCTGGCTGTCTCGAACGGTAACGGCTCTGCACCGAAGCTGAACTGAAACACGACCTGGCCGGCCCGAGCCTCCAGTGCCGTCAGGAATGCTTCGTTGACGTACGAGGCGTAAGAATCGCGCTCGGCGTGGCCGGCATGAGGGCGCCGGGCCAGCGCGCCGGCCATTTCTTCGTCTGACACCAGGCGGTAATCGATGTCGGTCGACATGTGGGTCGCGGTCGAGAGGATCTGGTCATAGGGGATGCTGTTGACATAGTGAGCGATCGCCGCGTGGACGTCATCGAGGCTGCGGATCTGCCGAAGTGTGGCAGGGCGGGCCCCCGCGCCGATCGGCGCGGGACTTTCCGGTGTCCTTCCCCAGCAGCGTTCCAGCTCATAAAGGGCCGTGTCGTACTCACCCCACTGACAGCGCGTGAAGAAGCCCCACTCGAGCGCGAACTGGAGCCGGTCGTCATTTTCGCCGCCCCCTCGCCGCGCCAGCTCGGTCCCCGACCGCAGAATGTTCGCTCGGTCGAGGACCTCGAGCGGCCAGGCCCGGTCCTCGGCCCGCTCGCGAATCAATCCATCCAGCTTCTGCCAGCTCCGCTGGTCGATCGGCTCGGTCCAGCCGTAGAGGTCGCGGAGGATGATCCGTAGAAGCCAGCAAGGGCTGGTGTTCTGAATGTGAGTCAGGTACGGAAGGGCCTGCTTGATTCTGCTGTCCGCCTCATCGTGGCTCGGCCAGCCGGGAAACTGGGTCAAGCGCGCACCCATCGGACACCCGGCCGCGTACAGGTCGCTGACGACCATGTGGTAGAGCAAAATGTCATGGAGACCACGCGCGGCCAGCTTGCCTCCCACCAGATGGGTGTGGATATCCAGGATCGGCACGTCCGCGAGTGCGGCTTCAAGGTCCTTAACCATCGCCCCCCCTTCACCACAGAGACCGCGGACTCCACCGCAAAGAAATCGAAGAAAAGGCGCAACTTGAAAACTCGCGCGTCGGGTTCGTGCAGAAGCCGGCTCCGTCCGGCGATCGATTCTCCAAACATCGACAACAAATTGTCGATGCGCGGCCAATCATATTGTTGACAGCCACTGGCGCATTGTCGCCGGATCCTCGCTGAACATCAGCGAGCCGGGGACGATCCAGTCGGCGCCCGCCTGGTGGATCTGCGGCACGGTGTTGCGCCGGATGCCGCCGTCGACCTGGATCTCGACTGAGGCCGAATGCTTCTCGATCTCGGTGCGGGCCTCGCGGATCTTATCGAAGATCGTGGACTCCATCGAGGTCCCCTTGGTTCCCATGGGTGTCCCCACGATCGTCACCTGGTCGATCGTGTTCCAGTACGGTCTGAGCAAGCTGATCGGCTCGGTCACCAGGAGCGAAATCGCCACGAACTTGCCCAGGTCCTTGACCTCTTTGATCGCGGCAGCGGGGTCGGACAGCGAATCGAAGCAGAAGATGACGCCGTCGGCTCCGGCCTCGACGAACGGCTCGACCCACACCGCGGGGTCGGTCGTCATCAAGTGCACCTCGAACGGCTTGGTCGTGTGTTTTCGAAGCGCTTTCACCAGGTCAGGGAAGAAGAGCATGCTCGGCACGTAATGGCCATCGGCGACGTCGAGGTGGAACCGGTCGGTGTAGGGCTCGACGCGCTTGATCTCGGCGGCCAGGTTGGCCAGGTCGGCCGACCAAAGCGAGGCGGAACATTTCAACATCGGATGACCTCGGGCTGGAGGAAATGTCGTGTCAGGAAGTCGTCGATCGCGCGCTGGACGTCGGCCGCGTGCCGGTCGAGACTGACCGACTTCGGCGTGATCTCGCGCAGCTCGGAGTTTGGGATGAGCTGCCGGAGGCTCGTAGCAAGGGCCCAGGGATGAATGGGATCCTGGTGGTTGCCAAGGATCAACGTGGGCACCCGGAGATTGCGGTAAAGGGCCCGATCGTGACAAGGCGTATCCGCGGCGAGTCGCTCCAGCCGACTAACGCACTCCTCGGCACGAGGGTGCTCGAACTGGCCCTCGAGGGATCGAGCGCAGTCGGGTGACTCGCGCTCGATCGCTTGAAACTCAGGGGTGGTGCGAAATCGTTCGAGTCCTTCCTTGGGACCAAGCTCGCGAATCAGGCGGGCGATCGTTGCGTAGCGATCAACGTTCTCCGGGACCGGTCGATCGATCCAGGCGGGACGCGACAGCACCAGTCCCAGCACGCGCTCGGGGTAACGCAACGCCACATTGGCCGCGACCGCCGAACCCAGCGAGATCCCCCCCACCACCCCTTGCTCGATTCGGAGATAGTCCCAGAGCGCGATCAAGTCATCGGCCAGCGTGTCGATCGTGAGCTTGTCGACGTCGCCCAGCGGTCGGGTCTCACCGTGACCTCGCATGTCGAACGCGATCAAGCGCACACGCGCTGCGGGTCGATAGAGGCCGAACGGTTGGTTGAGATCACCGCCGAGACCATGCTGGAGCACGAATGGCAAGCCACAGCCTTCGTCGCGGTATCGGAAACAGAGGTCGTCGTGCGTGAAGGAGGGCATCGGTTCAGTCCAGCTCCGAGACGTCTTTCAGGATTGTTCCGAGAAACAAAGTCGCCTCGACAACTTCCCTCTCCTCCAATCCGTGCATGATGAGAGCGCCCCGGAAGCCGATCTTCGTCAGACAGGCGAGATAGAACTCATAAAATGGCTGCAAACGGAAAACGTGCCTTAGCTTTCTGGCCCCTTCTTCCGTGGCCAACTTCGCCCGTAGCACCTCCTCGACGTCGGGATGTGCTCGACAAGTCGATAGGATTAACGATTCGAGCTCACCGGGCCCCATCTCAGGAGCTTTCTCAAGAATGGGAGGGGTCTTCGCGTGGGCAAGGACGATATCCGGGCCGAGCCAGTCGAACGCCTCATCAAGGATCTCCTGCCACCGGCTGCTATCTCCGGAAAGGAGCAAGTTTGCCGGATCGATTACGACTGTGAGCCAGGACGAGTCGATCTCGTCGAGTAACCGCCGCGCTCTCATGGCCGAACTGACGACGTTCTTGATCTCCGGCTCGAAGGCCAAGGTCACTTCATGGCGATCTGCGATCTTGACCGCCTCTTTCATCGATTGGACCATGCGCTCCCAGGTACTTTTGCGCACGTTCTCAAGATGCCACCGCCACATGTCGTGCGGGTCGAGGGTGCCGGTGCACAGAGTGATGATCCGGGTATCGAGCCAGCGACAGGCCGCGGCCAGGACATCGAGACGGTGGACGTTGTCTTGGAGTCGCGACGTATCGGGATCGCACATGTTGAACGTGCCGGAAATCGCGGCCATTGTCAGGCCACGCTCCCGGAGTGCCCGGGCGATCAGCCGGCAGAGCTCCTCGTCGATCCTCTCAGGCAATGTCGGAAGCCCGGCGCACGACATGTTGAACTGAATATGCGTCAGACCGTGTGCGACGACGGCGTCGAGCGTCTCCTCGAGCGTCGGCCGCGGGAACGTCTTGGCGAAGATCCCCAGGTGCATCAGACACCTCCCTCCACATCCTCGAGCCGGACCAGCTCTCCCGTCTCAACCGAGCGTGCGATCGCGATCATCGCTTCAACGGCGGCCAGACCATCATCGAGGTTGGCTCCCGACTGCGGCTTCCCCTCGAGGATGGCGGTCGCAAAGCCCTCGACCTGCCGCTTGTACGTGTGCGCGTCCTCGCCAAGCACCCGATGGAACTGCTGGTCGCGCGCCCGGAAGCATTCCACGTCGCTCGATTTGTGGAACCAGGGGAGATAAACCCTCCCCGACACGCTGCCGTGCTCGCCGTACACCTGGAACCCCTCCTGGAAGTCGCCGCGCACCGGGACCTGGAGATCGAGGTGGCCGAGCGACCCATCCGCAAAGTCGACCCCGATGAACCAGCAGTACGAGCCGAATCGCTCGAGGAACCGGGCACGGACGGCCGCGATCGGACCTCCCAGGAACCGCGCCGTATCCACCAGGTGGCTGCCGTGGGTCAGAATGTAGTAACGTCTTCGGTCGGCCTTGGGATCGCCCTCCGGGCGAAGCGACTTTCGGCTCGTGACCGCGATCGGCTGGAGGTTATCGGTCATCGTGTACCGATACACCGAGTCGTAATACCACGATTTCAACGCGATTCGCTGCCCCATTTCCTCGGCGATGAACCGGCGAGCGAACTCGATGCCGGGGTCGAATCGGCGGTTGTTGCCGACCTGGACGACCAACCTGGTCGCGGCGGCCCGGTCGCGGAGCTCACGGCACGACTCGACCGTCGTGCCCAGAGGCTTCTCGACCAGCACGTGCTTGCCGGCCTCGAGTGCCCTCAAACTGGCGGCGACGTGGAACTGGTCGGCGATGGCGACGATGACCGCCTCGACCGGGGGGTCGGCCAGCATGGCGTCATAATCAGCGCAAACGACCGTGGGCTGGTGTACCTGCGCCATTCGCCGGCGCAGGTCCTCCGCCAGGTCGCAGATGGCATAGAGCTCGGCGTTTCGGGCTTTGCGGCAGGCGTCCAGATGGGCGAACTGGGCGATCGGGCCACAGCCGAGGACGCCGATCCGCAGCCGGCGTTCATCTTTGACGATCATGCGACTTTCCCCGGATAACGCTGGCGCAGCGCCTCGCGGAGCGCGGCCAGGTCCTTGCGCTCGGCGAGGGCCGCCAGGGCGGCGAGATGCTCCTCCATGGGGGTATCCTTTAGCTCTCCGGATCGGTGGACCTCGATCGCCTGGAGCATGGCATCCAGGCCGATGCGCGGGTCGGGCTTGCCGTTCTTGTCCTTGATCGTGTTGATCGCCGAACCCGCGAGGAACAGGACGTTCTGGGCGATCCCCTTGGCTTCGAGGTCCTGAAGGTTGAGGATGAGATTGCCCTGGTCGAGCGCGCCGGCGCGGGTGATCATCGTGGGATTGATGCCGGCGATCGGCCGTGTGAGTGCCTCTTCCGAGGCGCGCCATTCCGCACCGTAGGGGCGGATGTAGGGAGAGCCGGGCCGCAGGGGGGCCGTCTGCCGGAAATCAATGCCGTCGAGCCGGGCCAGGAAATCAATCACCTCGCGCCAGATGCCGCGGGTCTTGACCCCGATGCCGGCGTTGTGGCCGTAGATGGCCGGCGGCCGCGGCAGGTGCCTGGTCACCTCGCGGACCAGCCGGACCGTGCCCCCCGCATACGTCTCGCTGAACATCACTCCCGTGGCACCCGCCTCGATGACCGCGTGCACGAGATCCACGATCTGGTCCGGCCCGGCGGTCACGTGCGGAGAATACACCAGACCCAGCCCGCCGCGCTGGTCGCGCACCCGCTCGATGGCCGCGATCGCCCGCCGGGTCCGCTCGGCGACCGGCGAATAGTCGAGGTCGGGATACAGGTCCTCGTCTTCCTTGATGAACATCAAGAGCGGGCTGCCGGCGACCTCACCCACCAGCCTTTCGACGTCCTCCGGCGTGATCCCGGCCGTCGGCTTGAGGATCGTACCGAAAGCCGGCTGATCGAGCGCGAACCCCGTCTTCTTACGGATGTTGATCGGTCCGTAGGCCGGGCCGGGGAACGTCGCCAGCACGTCGGCGGGGATCTGGATCGAGATCAAGCGGGCGTCCTGATTCTCGTACATGTCGAAGATGACCGCGCCGGCGATCGTGTGCAGCAGGTCCGAGGAGGTCACGTGCCCGTCAGGATGCCGCATCATCTTGAGCGGGAAGGCAACGTGCAACAGGCCGATCCGCCCGGATGCGTCGAACGCATCGACGCCGGCCTGCCGCGCCGAGCACTGCTCGAGCAGCGATCCCTTGGGCGGATTCTTGATCCCGCTGGTCGCGTGATAGCTGATCTCCTCAACCGCATGCGCCAGCGTTCCCGACCGGAAGGCGAAGTAGTACGTCGCCACCACGTGGTCGGCAACGAAGGGGGCAGGCTTCTCGCCCAGCCGGTCGGCGATCACCGTTCTCAAAAGGTCCTCGCGGAGGTCGAAATCGTCCCAGAGCCGCGTCAACGTTTCAGGTTTCAAGAAGCTCATGGCTACCCTTCATCCTTCCGAGGAGGTGGTCAGCTTGTTGTCCAAATCCGAAGCCAGGATAATCGGATTCCAGCCATTTTGCACCGAGGCCGCGGTCTGAAGCAGGTGATGCTCACGTGCACGCCAGCAAGGAGGCGGCACCCCAGCCGGCGGCGTAGGGATTATTGCCAGTGGTTCAACTCGAAAGAGGATTGCACGCCGGTGGCGAATGGCGTGGGCCAGATGGACCTGATCGCTGCTTCCGGCCAGGCCGACGTCGGCGGGGAGCTGGACATCATGCCCGTCGCGGCGCAGCAGTCGGATGAGGCCAGGATCGACGCTGTCATCGTCGACGTAGAGCCTCATAGGCCGAGTCTCACGCGCTCCTCGGTCGAAAGGGGACGAGGCCTGCCGCTGCATTGAATTGCCGGGTCATTCATACCGATCGCCTCAGCCAGAAGCTCATCCTTCCGCTGGTCCTCTCGGAGTTCGGGGGGGTTGCTCTGGCAGTAGGCGATCGCCTCCTGAACGGCTTCCAGTGGAACGCCCCAGTCCTCGGCTAGCTCTTGGGGCGTCCGAGTTACATTCTCATTCATGAAATTGCAGTACAGTGTCCAGGCCCAGATGCGTTTTCCCTTGACGCACAGTTGCTGGTAACTCGACCCGGGCCTTCGCTCCAGATACTGCCACTCGCGCGGCGTCTCGGACATGATGTCTGCCCTCCCTCACCGTCCATGATAACTGACGCTGCCCCGGACCACAAAGCCGCCACCCCAGAAACGAGGCGCTTGCGCGGTTTGGCCCAGGGGTGGACCAGACAGGGCGGCCCGGACTGCCGCACGAAACAAAGTAAGGAGCCCTGGGCGAAAGATGGAATTCTTTTTCTCGTCTGAGCGGCGCGCGGTACAATCCAACCGTTCGCGATCGCACTCCCATCCCAATTCAACGGCCGAGCTCACATGTCGACCGCGCGCCAAGGTTTCGTTACCAACGATCTCAGAGACTTGTTGGCGGACCCCAACCGCGCCGAGGCGATCGAATGGCTCTATGATCCTGCCACTGGTCAAACGGGGAAGTGATATCGTGCCTGTCGCTTACAGAATCGCTCGCGGACTCGGTCGATGCCTGGTCAGTTCCGTTCTGCCGGCGATCTTCGTCGCGTTCGGTCCGACGCCGATCGCGGCCCAGGGGCCGGCTCCGGCAGGCGGGCAGGCCCCGACTCGCATCATCGCCCATTATATGCCCTGGTATGAGGCGAAACCCCATAGCCCAGGTTGGGGATGGCACTGGACGATGGGCACGTTCGACCCGGAGGACCGGACCTCGGGCCGGCGGGCGCTGGCGTCGCACTATCGTCCGTTGATCGGCCCGTACGACTCCGGCGACCTTGACGTCCTGGAGTATCACGCCCTCCTGATGAAGCTGGCCGGGATCGATGGCGTCATCCTCGACTGGTACGGAACGGTCGACTTCCAGGATTATGCACAGATCCACCGCAACTCTTCGGCGTTCGCGGAGCAAGCGGCCAGGACCGGCCTGGCATTCGCCGTCTGCTACGAGGATCGGACGATCCCCCAGCTCTACAAGGAGGCGGCACGGTGGCCGGTCGGGATGGCGGTCGCCTTTCCCCGATTCCACGATATCTATGAACAGGCCGGCGTCCACAAGAGCTGGGGACGGATCGACGACGACAACGGAACGACGTTCGCGGCCACAATGGAAAAATCGCTTCGAAGCGGCATGCCCCTCGTCCAGATCTGTACGTGGAACGACTGGGGCGAAGGGACCATGATCGAGCCGTCCATCGAGTTCGGCTACCGCGACCTGGAAGTCATTCAGCGCCTCCGCCGGCAGCTCATCGAGCCGGGCTTCGCAGGCCTACCGGAGGACCTTCGCCTCGTACATCGCCTTTACATGCTGCGGAAAGACACGAAGAAAGGTTCCTGCAAAGCCCAAGACCTTGATGAGGTCGCACGCCTCCTGGTCAATCGCTCCAGCAAGGCGGCGAGGGAGAAGCTTGATTTGATCGAAGCACAACGGCGTCGCACAGGGTGAGGGTGGGCTGATGAAAAAATGGGCTTGAACGGGATCGGGGTTCATCCGGTTTCCGTTGATGAAGGCGTCCGGTGTTCGGCGCGGGTCTCACGACCCCGCCGGAGTGTCCGACCGAAGGTCTCCCGCGCTAATCGTAGGCCATGCCTTCAAAGGATTTCGAGCTGTCAGAGCACACTCCAAAGGAAGGAGACCTTCGGTCAGGCACGCGGGCGTGTAAAGTCTCAACAATGAATGAAACTTTACGGTGTTTTACCTTTCCCCATCGAGCGGCCAAAACTGACGAGACTCCGAGGATTAATTTCGGGAGCCACGGTCTGGAATTCATTAGAACCGACCACCGCGACCTTCAAGGTGAGCATAAGCTTGGGGCCGCCATGGAAGATGCTGTTGTGTTTAGTGTATTTGATCGGCGCCCCCGTCGTGGGCAAGCCCCAATAGAGCACGATGTTCTCGGAAGGTAGGGCGATGGCACCCCCAGCGTCCCCCCGCCAGCGGACCGGCACGGACCGGCTATCGGAGACGGTAACACGCCTCCAAGTAAACTCCATCTGACCATTCCATCCCCCCACAAGGACCATCTTGCCGTCCGACGACACGATGGGGGTCCATCCAACATGCAGAAACGTGCTTGTGCCTGATTGGATGTCAAGGACGTAAACAGCCGGGACTTGCTCCCATACATTACCCCCATACTTGCCGAACTCATCCAGGCCGCGCGGCAGATTGGGTAGCTGGTTGCGCGGGACCAGCTTGACATAGGCCAGTCGCTTTCCATCGGGAAACCATGACATGGGATTGTCGAGTGCTTTCGCATCGACGGCGAGCGCCTTCTTTCTGGCAACATCCCAAATCTCGATCGTCCCGACACCGAGTAAAGCTCTGGGCATCTGCTTTTTTTTGACAGCACTGAGCAAAGCCACCTTTCCGCCGGAGGGGGCGAGTGCGAGGTAACCGCCGATCTCACCGTGTTTGGCCCACATTGCATCCCCGGGGCGCGAGAAGATCTCCGTATCCGCTGTGCCATCTACCTTGATGGTTTTCAACAAGTGCTTCCGATCCGCCTCGTTCTTAACGAAGAAGTAGTCTTCGATGTACGCGATGCGCCCCTCGCTGTCAGGTCCACTGATCGCGTGGACCGTCGGGTAGAAATCGGTGTCCTCCTTTGGCTCTGGCCGAACGACGGTCTCCCGCATCGTCGGGAGCGACAGGGCGACGATTTCGCTCGTGCCCCTGGCGATCACGACGTATCCCGTAATGCGACCGAGAATGTCTCGTGCCTCGGGACCATCAATCGTCGGCTCTGGCTCGCGGGGCTTTTTGCTGTTCTTCCAGATGTACCAGTTGGGAGCGACATACACCCAGTAGCCAGGTTCAAGGTCTTTGTATTCCGCGTATTCCGTTTCCGGGTAATAGCCGAGGTCGCAGAAATTGCCGACCAGTCTCTCGTCTACCGGAACCTTGATGATTCGGAGCAGGTTTGAGTAATTCCCGTTGACCGTCGCTTGAGCCGGCACCTTCACATCCGCTTCTTGGCTTCCTCCAGTGCAAGGAAGTAGCAATACGCCGGCGATGATGGAACCGATGATCTCCGTTTTCATGATGCCCCCTTCTTTACAAATAAGACACCTGTAAGACGCCTCTTTTTCGTGGTTGCGAGACGATCAGACGTGGCCCGACAGCCATCCTTGAGTCTAGCTTGATCATCGCGATGCTCCTATCGGAAGGTGACCTGGCGCACTTTGCCACATTTGAGGAGCCGCATGCGAGCGACGGTGGCCTTCGTGCGCGGAAACAGATCACTTCCGTATCCGCTCACAGCTTCAGCAGGCGGATCGCGTTTCCCCGGTAGATCTTGGCCTGGACGTCGTCGGGGAGGTTGAGCGAATCGAGCAGCTCGAACTGGGGAACCTCCTGGTCAGACATGAGGAAGTCGGTGCCGAAGAGGAGGCGGTCGGCGCGGCGGATCAAGAACTCGCGGCCGAAACGCTCGTCGCGGTGAATCGCCCAGTAGCCGCCCGGCTCGGAGAGGTCGCCGTGAAGGTTGGGGTAACGGTCCATCAGCCGCTCGAGCGCGCCACCCGGTGCCACGGGCTTCGGGACGGTCAGGTACCGGTTGAAGTCGTCAGGCGTTGCGTCGCCGGAGATCGACGCCCAGAAGCCCGCGGCATGGCCGATCAAGGGGAGGCCGGGAAAGCTCTTGAGGACGTTCTCCAGCCGGGGCAGCCCGGGTGTGTCGATCCCGCGGATGTCGTCCAGGTGGAAGAGGATCGGCAGTCGGGCGCGGTCGCACGCCTCGTAGACCGTCATCATCAGCGGGTGGTCGAACGGGAGTCCCACCTGGTGCTCGCCAAACCCCCGCGCCCCAAGGTCCTTGAACCGCTTGAGGACCTCGACCATCGATCGGAGGTCCAGCCTGCCGAACCGCTTCGGGTTGCCCGAGCTGGTACGCGGGTCGATACAGCAGAACGGGATGATGCGGTCGGGGTGGGCCTTGAAGGCAGCCAGCGCATCGTCGCTGGTCTGCGGGTAGATGGTCGACTCGGGCGATACCAAGGGCAGGACGCAAGCGCGCTCGATCCCGTGCTTGTCCATCAATTTCACCAGACCGCCCACCGTCAGCTCGCGGCCCCAGTAGTATCGGCCGACGTGGACATGGATGTCGATGTAAGGGTGCTTCCTCGACGCCACGGCCGACCGGGCGCGCAGGCTCGGGGCGAGAAGGCTGGTCGAGGAGAGGGTCGAGGAGACGAAACGACGTCGGTTGATTGGTCGCATCAGGAATACCAAAACGCCCGGGGTGGGTCCCTCACAGGGAGGGGTTTTTCTGACACCTGCCGGGGAGGCGATTAGCCCGGCCAGAGCACACGAGCGGCCGATGCATTTTTACTGGCTCCCTCTCCTTGGGGCCCCGCCCCAGCACGCGAGCGGCCGATGCATTTTTACTGGCTCCCTCTCCTTGGGGCCCCGCCCCAGCACGCGAGCGGCCGATGCATTTTTACTGGCTCCCTCTCCTTCGGGAGAGGGCTGGGGTGAGGGGCGAGCGCCACCGAGAGCCTTCTCAATTTGAATCGCCCGATGCTTTCCGTTCTGAAAAGGCTTTGTTGCGATTGGTCTCAAACGACTTCCTTTCCAGCCGCTCGTAAGATCGCGAACAGCACAGCCTCGGTTTCCTTCAGGACATCGTCATTGCTGACCCGAAGCACCTGAAGTCGCTGATGCTCCCGGAGGAAAGCCTCTCTCTGTGAATCTTCTTTCCCCCGCTCATCGTGACTTCGCCCATCGACCTCGACGACGAGGCCGACCTCGTGGCAGAAGAAATCCACGATGTAGGGACCGATCGGCTGTTGGCGGCGGAATTTCAATCCGGCGACACTCCCTCCACGCAGACGGTTCCACAGCATCCGTTCGGGGATTGTCGCGTTTCGGCGCAATCGCCTTGCGTTGTTGGTGTGCGGCGAGATCGGGCGTCTGTCTGAGGAAGCCATCGATGCCTTCCATGAATGTTTTATCATTGTTGTGAGAGTGAGCTATATCGAGGGCTCTTCCGCTGGAAGAGGAATCTGTCTGCTCGCTCTCATTCTCGGCGATTGTCCGTCTTTGATCAACCCGCCCCTCACCCCAGCCCTCTCCCGAAGGAGAGGGAGCTAGTAGTTGGCGGCGCTACGGCTCTCTCGCTGGCCATGGTCTCTCGTGGCGAGTCATTCGATTTACGCGGCGGTGTTGCTGCAATCGAACCCTCACCCGAGCCCTCTTCCCGAGGTGAGGGAGCTAGTGGTTACGAAGACCCATCCCTCTAAGGGTGGGTCCGCGGTCACCCCTGCCTGGCCAGGAATTCCAGCAGGTCGCGGAGCTCCTGCCGGGTCATGATCGTCTCCAACCCCTCGGGCATCAGCGACCCGGGCGACGGGGTCATCTCCTCGAGGTCCTTGCGTGGGATGCGGATCTCCGACAGCTCGGTCGTCCGCAGGTAGACCGCCTCGGGGGTGTCACGAACGACCAGGCCGGTCGTGACCCGGCCGTCGCGGGTTGCCGCCAGGACCGTCCGATACTCGGGGGTGACCGTCAGACCGGGGAAGATGATCGACTCGAGCAGCTCGGCCCGGCTGCGAATCTTGCCGATCCGCGAGAGGTCCGGCCCCACAGTGCCACCCCGCCCCACGGCGCGGTGGCATCCGAAACAGCCCACCTTCGTCGCGAGGAAGACTTCCTGCCCTGCGTCGGGATCGCCACGCAACTGGTCGAGCTCGGCCGAGAGCCGCGCGAGGTATGCCGTCTTCCCCTTTTCGCGCGTGACCAGAGCCGCACGGAGGCCCCGGGCCCGCTCGCGGACGGCGGGCGGATACACCTTGAGGGCCCGGTCGAGCTCCGCGACGCCCAGGGTTGCGGCCGACGGGCAGCTCGCGAGCGCCTCCACGAGGGCCGTTCCGACCGTCACGTCGCTCGACCCGGCAAACGCCGGCAGCAGGAGTCGCAGCACCATCGGATTGACACCCTCGAGCGACCCTGCGAGCCGGATCGATTGCTCGGCCGTCAGCGGGCCTGCCCCCAGCGTCCGGGCCGCCGCCAGACGCGTCAGCGGTTCGGCACCTTCGGTCAGATGGCCCACGAGGAGGTCGAATGCCCGCGGGTCGGGCGGCCCCGCGCGGGCTGCGACGCTCTCCAGCGCGGCGATCCGCAGGTCGGCTGGAAGGCCCGGCTTCCGGCTCAACTCGACGAGCGCCCGGTCGAACCCGGAGAGCTTCCGCGCCCGGATCGTTGCGACGGCCTCCCGGACGACGGCCGCGTGCGGGCCAGCCAGTGCGACGCCCAGCGCCGCCAGCCAGCGCTCGGGGAGCGCATCGAGCCGGCATTGGCCCACGGCACGGATCAGCAGCAACCGGGTCGGCTCGGGAGTCCCCGGGGCGGCCAGGGCCTCGGCCACCACCTCGCGGACGCCGGGCTCGCCGCCCAAGGCGGGGAGGGCATCGGCCAGCAGACGCTCCAGCGCCGGCGACAGCGCGGGGCTCGACAGCCACGACGTCAGGAGATCACGTACCAAGAACGACCAGGCCGGTCGCCGGCACACGACCTCGAGCGCCGCCCGCTGGAGGCCGGCGTCGCTTGACCTCAGGAGCGGAGCCATCATGGCCTCCGTCAGGCGACCGTCCGTCATCTGGTCGAGCGCGAACAGCCCGGCCCGGCGGACCCGCGGCGCGGGGTCGTCGAGCGCGGCCAGGGTCGACGCGCGGTCGTTGATCCGGATCAGGGCGTAGATCAGGGCGTGTTCGAGGAAGCGGTCGCCGCCGGCCCGGAGGCCCGCCAGCAGGGCCGGGACCGCCTCGCGCCGGCCGATCCGCCCGAGGGCCTCGGCGGCCTTGCGTCGCACAGGAGGAATGTCGGACACGACGAGCCCGGCGAGCGCGGCCGACGCCACGGCGTCGCGCCAGAGGCCGGCAGCATGGGCTGCCGCCACGCGAACGCTCGAGTCCGGGTCGGCCAGGGCGAGGTGGATTGCCTCGCGCGCGGCGGGGACCTCGATCCGGCAAAGTGCCCAGACCGCGTCACGCCGGACCGGACCGGAGTGCGCGCGTGGCGTCTTCAACACCTGCGCAAGCGCCGGCACGGCCGGGGCGCCCACCCTTGCCAGCCGGTTGGCCGCCCGGACGCGCACCAACGGCCTGGGGTCGTCGAGCAGGGCGATCGCTTCACTTGGAGATCGTTTCTCGATGCCCAGCGCCAGGCCCCGTGGGTCCGCGATGCGCTCCGCGCCGATCCGGCGGACCCGGTAGATCGCGCCCAGCGCTTCCGGCTTGGGGAGCGGGTTGCCGGGGAACCCGTAGGTGAACCACGCCCCCATGTCGAGGAACAACACGCTGCCGTCCGCGTCCTCCAGGACGTCGGTGAGCCGGACGTCGTGGGTTGTGCACGTCACGAAGTCGGCGTCCTCGGCGCGGAACGTCGAGCCATCGCGGACCAGCTCGTGGCGAACGATCTTGTGGAGCATGTACTGTGTCGACAGAAAGCGGTCCTGGAACTCCGGTCCCAGGCCGCGCGAGCGATAGCGGGTGAAGCCGCAAAGGGCGGCGGGCAAGACGGACGAGTATTGCCGGACCGCCCCCAGCGGCGGGCCCGTGATGGCGAACTCCTTCAGGCAGGGGTGATCCATCGGGTAGACCCCTCCCTCGACGTAGTGGAGGAGGCAGTCGCCGGGCCCTTGGTCCATCGTCCCGATCGCCTCGCCGTCGGGCGTGAAGTCGAGCTCGACCGGGTTGTCGAACCCGCCGCCGCAGAGCCGCTCGACCTGAGTGCCGTCGGTCCGGCACCGCCAGATCCGGGCGGCGAGCCCTTCGAGGACCTCGCCGTCGCGGGTCTGGACCTTGTACCCGTGCCGGCCATCGGTCCAGTAGAGCCGGCCGTCGGGCCCGAGGAACGGTCCATGGATGTCGCAGCCGTTGCCGTTGAAGCCGAACCCGCTCACCAGCTCGACGCGGCTGGTCGCGACTCCCTTGCCATCGGGATCCTCGAGTCGCCAGATGCTCGGGTGCGAGGCCACGTACAGAGCACCGTCGTGCCAGAGCACTCCCTGCGGGAAGACCAGCCCATCGGCAAAGACCGTGCTGGTGTCGAACTTGCCGTCGCCGTCAACGTCTTCCAGCCGGAGGACTCGGCCCAGCTTCTTCTCGCGAAGCTCGGCGCCGGGGAGGTTCGTGCCAGTGCCCTCCGCCACGTAAAGTCGACCTTGTTCGTCGAAGGCCGCGAACAGCGGGTAGCGGACGAGTGGAGGCCCCGCGACTTTTTCCACGACAAACCCGGGCGGGGCCCGGAAGTCGGGGGCCTTCGACTCGCCACGGTGCCCCGGCTCGGAAGCGCCGGCGTGCGAGGCTGAAGCGACGGAGAGGCACGCCAACAAAGCCGTACACAAGCACCAATGGCGTCGCATGGTCGCGTCCTCCACCGCAGCCTATCACCGCTCGTCGAAAAGGGCGGCGCAAGCAGGCTGGGCTGACCGTTGATGCAGTCAAGTCTCGCGAGTCTCCTCTTCGGAAAAATCGACCCTCGCGTAAATCTCGCGCAAGGGCACGGAGCAGTCGATCGACACAAGCCGAAGCGTGTAGTCGAAGTCGTTCAGCGCGGAAAGCAACCAATCATCGCCTTGTCGGGTAAAACGCTCCACCAACACCCGGTTTTGGGCGACGAGCACATACTCTTTCAAGGAGTCCAGACGGCGGTAGTGCCCAAACTTGGCGCCTCGGTCGTACAACTCCGTCGTAGGCGATAGCACCTCCACAATCACCATCGGGTTGAGCAGGGTGTCCACCTCGTCATCCTGAAACAGCGCCTCCCCGCGGAGGGCCATGACATCGGGGTAGGTGTAGAGACCGGTCGGACTGACACAAAGCCTAAGATCGCTGATGAAAGCCTCGCAGGCGCGGTTCTCGAGCTGATCGCTGATCTTGCGGTACATGTTGCCGGCGATCCGGTTGTGCGCGCGACTCGCCCCCGCCATCGCCGTGATATACCCGTCGTAATACTCACTCTTGAAGCCGGCTTTCCGCTCCCAAGCGAGATACTGCTCTGGGGTAAAACGCGTCTTCGGTAGCGCCGACGCCATAACATCCTCCCGTCGAGTTCATTGGTCGAGCGTCCCGCCATTTTACGACAAGGAGTCTTTGTAAGGAAACTCTGACCCAAGCATGAAGCGGGCTCGGCGGTCGCTCGCTGCCGATTCACAGATCCACCACGTTGTCCCAGGAGCTGTTTTCGTGAGACAATTCCTCGACGTGCGAACCGACGAGAGACTTCTCGCTGGACGCGACCGCCCGGACCCCCTCACCCGGCCTTCGGCCACCCTCTCCCCGCGGGGGGCGAGGGTAAAACGACAGAGCCCGCGGCTTCCTGAGCTGGCGGTGCGAGCACCTTTCGCTGCTTTTCGTCGGTGCGTTCGCGTTTGCGTCCGCCGCGATCCTGCTCTGGTTCGGGCTGAAGGGGCAATGCGGCGCAGCTCGATGGCGAGCCATGCTGCTGACTTGGGCCAGCGGGGCGAGGCGGCAACCTTGTGACCCGCGAGCGTGGTGAGCAATAGGTAAAAGGGCGAGCGGTTGCCGCAGCCATTGGCGTTGATGCACTCAATGTGATCGGCGTCTGGCGGGAAAATCCGCCTTTTCATACTGAATCGTGTTTAGACCTGCGAGAAGTTCGCCGATAAAAAGGTTGTCGGCGTTCTGTAAGGCTTTCTTTAGCAAGAAATATCTCCAACTCTGGGCAAGCTCGCGCGATGTCCCCGATTGCCGGCGATCAAGGCATGTGAGTGCGACGTCGCGGACGAGACTTGAGCAAGCCGGTCGACGGCCTCGGTTGCGAGCCATTGCAGCCTCGCAGGTAGTCGTCAGGGTTTTGTGGGTCGGAGTGTTGTCGACAGCAGCCGGAGTCTAACACTGAGCGAAAACTCAGGGGGGCTTTGGGGGAAGGAACGCGCGGAGAAGGCGCCATAATCGGCTGACGGATCGCGCCCTGCGCGAGCGCTGGCGCGTCCCCGAGGCCAGGCGCGATCTGTTGATCGAGCGGGTCTACCGGATCGTCGACGATTCCGAGGCCAAGCCCCGGGACGTTGATCTCGGCGTTCAAGGCGATCCTGTCGGCGTGCAAGAACGATCTGCAAATCGTCTCGGCGGTCATCAAGGCTCGAGAGCACGAGGAACTGGAGAATCGCATGAAGGAGATCGAGTGCCGGCTCGGGATCGGGGAAGAATCGGGCGGGCGAGGTAATCGTGCGATCGGGGGATCGGCCGAGTGATCGAACGGGCTGGCAATGGCCCCCCGATGTGTCTTGGGGCACCCGGCGGGCACTGAGGCCCACTTCGTTGTGGAAAGGGGTCAGGAGCCGTCAAGTCGAATCGGCTCCTGACCCCTTTTCCAACCCACGTACCGCCCGGCCAGGGACACGTAGGGTAGGGTGCCCGCGTCACGGCCGTTTTCCGCCCGGTTGCCGGAGCTCGCCGAGCAACGCTTTGAATGCCCGGTCGTTGCGGATCGGCTCGAGGTCGGTATCGGTCTCGAGGCTCACGACGTCGGCCCACCCTCTTTTCTTGGCCTCACGTAAGCAATCGATGGCCTTATCGGTGTAGCACCGGACGAGGACGGCGTCACTGCCGGCGGCGCCGGCGGCCAGAGCGTAGCCGCAGGCGGCCTGGACATAGAGGCGTTCATCCTTGGGCGGCGTCGCCACCAGCGCCTCGGCGATCTTTGCGGCCCCGGCATGATCACCGCAACGGGCCAAGGCGAGCATCAGTTCGGTTTGCGGCTTCTTGGCCTTGGGCTCGTTAGCCAGCTCTTTGCAGATCTTCAGGCATTCGCGGTATCCCGCGGCGGCCCCGTCTTTGTCGCCCGAGTGAAGGGCGCAGGTCGCCTCGTAATAGAGCGTCTGGGCGAGCGTGTGCTTGTTGTCGAAGTCGGATGGGTCGGCGCTGGCCCGTTTCCTGAACACGTCAAGCGCCTTGCGGTGGAAGGCGCGCGCGGCTTTCGCGTCGTGGCCCTGGGGAAAACGCATTGACCCTTGTTGGTTGAACGACAGGCCGAGATCGTTCTGGGCTGGCCAGGAATCGCGCCGTTCCTTGGCAACTTGTTCGCGCAGCGAAGCGCACTCGTCGTAGAGCCGCTGGCCTTCGATCCGGTCGTCCCCCTTGATATGCAATTCCGCGAGCTGAGCATAGTGGCCCGCGAGCTCGCGGCGGCTCTCCCAATCGTTCGTCTGCTCCGCCGAGAAAGACTCACGGACGGCTCTCTCTTCTCGATACAGGTCGCGTGCCTTTTTGAGATGACCGAGCGTCAATTCCGACCCGGCGAGCTGGCCCAGCGAATTGGCCAGCTCACTCTTGTAAACGTCGAGGTCGGGCTTCTTCGCCAGGCACGCCCGGCTAATCTCAAGCGCCCTGCGGAAGTACCGCTGGGCTCCCTCGGCATCGCCGAGTCGATACATGGAGACGTACCCGAGCTGCCGCTGGGTCCGGATCAAATTGACCTGCAGATCGAGGTCGCCGGGGTCTGCCGCCGCGAGCGTCGCGATGATCTCGTCCGCCTGCCGGAATTGCGCCATCGCGTCCGCGACTTGGTTGCGCGACAGGCTCACTTCGCCCTGCGCTCGGTGGCCCCTGGCCAGCGACCGCCAGTTGTGTCCCTCCTCCTTGGGGTCCCATTCCACGACGCGGCGCAGGTCGGTCATTGCCTTGGCGGCGCCTTCAAGTCGCGTAATCGCCGTGTCCAGGATCTGATCGCGCTCGTTCTGGATCGCGGGCACGAACCGCAGTTTACGCTCCAGGAGCACGATCAAATCGACCTGGGAATCCACGGCACTTCGGTTCTGTTCGTTGGCCGCCCGCGCGGCGGCGACGGCGCGCTGCTCCTTCTCCTCGGCCAGCTTTTTGGCCTTACCGAGCGTCACGGCCGCGATCGCCGAGCCGGCCGCCACGATCACCAGCAGCAGGGCGACCGCGGCGCTCAAGGAGGCGACCCTGGGGTTGCGGAGGCACCACCGCCACAGCCGCTCGGCGTCGGAAACCGGACGCGCCAGGATGGTCTCTCCCGCCCGGAACCTGCGCAGGTCTTCAGCCAGGGCAAGGACGTCGGGATAACGGCGTGCGATGTCTTTTTCCAGGCACTTCAGACAGATCGTCTCCAGGTCGCGGGGCGTCTTGGGCTGGAGCTGCGACGGGGGCACCGGCTCCATGCTGCAGACCATGTCGAGGGTAACGAGGGCCGACGTTCCCTGAAAGGGTGGGCGGCCGGTCAAAAGCTCGTAGAGGATTGCGCCCAAGGCGTACTGGTCGGCGGCGGGCCCAACCGTCTGGTTCTCGCCCCGCGCCTGTTCGGGAGCCATGTAGCTTGGCGTGCCCAGGATCGAGCCGCTGCGCGTCTGTCCCGAATCGCTCTCCAGTCGCTTCACCAGTCCGAAGTCGCTGATCTTGAGCGTGCCATCGGCGGCGATGAGGACATTGCCCGGTTTGAGGTCGCGGTGGATCACCTTGTGCTGGTGCGCCACGTACATCGCGCGGGCAAGGACCTCGACGATCCGTGCGGCCTCATCGACCGGCTGGGGCTGGCCGCCGATCTTCTTGGCGAGGCTGCCGCCGGCGAGGAACTCGAGCGAGAAATAGGGCAGGCCGTCGTGCTCGCCGATCTCGAAGATCTTGACGATGTTGGAGTGTTCAATCGCGGCGACCGCTTTCGCCTCGATCTCGAACCGGGCGAGATCCTCGGGCCGCGCGCTCGACCCGGAACGGATCATCTTGAGAGCGACAAATCGGTCGAGCCGCTCGTGCCGCGCCTTGTGGACGATCCCCATCCCACCAATGCCCAGCACCTCCAGGATCTCGTAACCGGCGATGTGCAATTTTGCACCGGCCACGGAGTTCGCGGGCGGGGCCAGAGTGGTTGCGTCCAGAAGCGGATCGCGCTCGTGTGGAACGGTCGATCCGAGCGAGAAGGCGGGGGTGAAGCCGGCGCTCAGCTCGAGGTCGCCGAGCCGGTCCAGCCGCTCACGGGCCGAGGGGGTCTCGATGAGAGCGGCCAGGGCCTTCCCGGCGTCGCCGCCATGCCGGTTGATGTACTCGCCGGAGAGCGTCTCGACCAGGTCGCGCTGCGCGGGCGTCAGGGCGCCTTGAGTGACGAGGAGATCGGCCAGCTTCCGGTTCGGTTCGTGGACCTGCGCCCGCAGCGCGGCGGGAATGACCGCCGGCGCGACCAGGTCGTTGTTGAGGGCGATCAGGCCGAAAAGCAAGTCGGTGGGGGCGTCGCCGAGTCGATTCATCGTCTCTCCCGATCTGATCCGGTCCCGCCGCGCGGCCGTGGCGAAAACGATTCGCCGGCGGCCCGGGCGCCATTCAAGGCTCGTCGAGCTTGTGGATCTCCTCGCGAAGGAACCCCAGGACGCGGCTCTTGGCCTTGAAGACGGTCGCCCTGCTCATGCCGAGCCGCGTTGCCACGTCGTCTCCGGAACAGCCCTCGTAGGCCGTCAGCCGGAAGGCCTCCCACGTCTGGGGCTCGACCCGCGCCCGGGCGCGGGCGCAGGCCACCGCCACGATCTCCGAGTCAAACTGGTCCTTGAGGTGCTCGATCAGGTCGTCGCGCGCCTGCACGCTCTGGAGCTGCTTGAGCACCCCGTCGTCGCCACTGCCGCAACATTGACGCTTCCGATCCGCCAGGAAGTCGGCCAGGGCGTTTTGAGTCACCGTCCGCAGCCAGCCGCGGAAACTGCGGGACGGGTCGTAGTGGAACGCTCCCAGCTTCTGGGCCAACCGGAGCAACACGTCCTGCGTCACATCTTCCGAGTCGGCCTCCTGCAGACCCCAGCGCCGGCACCAGCCCCGGATTCTGGAGCCGTACAGCCCGACGAACCGCGCCCAGGCCACCTCGTCGCTAGGGCTAAGACCGACCTGGCCCAGCAGGGTGACACTCGTGGGATCGATCGAATCGAGCTCCATCGAGACCTCGAATGAAGACGGCGTATCAGCACGATGACTCGGATCGTCATGTGTTCTTGGGAAAACTCCTCTTGGCGCTATGATAACCTGAATCCCCATGTCACTTCAACCAGCATGTCGCGCGAGCACACCCCGGGCCCCGGTTGGCCGGGAAGCGACCGCCCAAGGGGGATCGTGCCTCCGTCCGTCACGCTCCCACGGTTGATCCGCCCAACTTTGCTCCGCCCGAAAAAAATTCTCCGATGGTCGAGTCAGATCCGCCAGCCGGGACGAGTACGATCTGATGAGCCACGTGGCTCGAGGATGAACTTTTGCGTACAGCAGTTCGAATCGCTGGTTGGGTGCGGAGGCACTGGGGCCATGGCTATCTACCTTTGTGATAGGAATCCGTTGAAGTCTTGCCTCTATCGCTATATCAAGACAGTCGCCATAATGCTACGTGCGTGCGATCGTGTTGAAACGCAGCGATGCGTAGGTGGTGTTCGACCACGCTGTGCCACCATACCACGCGATCGTGCCCTGGGCACGGGACGCTCGGCGCATTTTCAGGAATCTGGAATCCGAAATCTGGAATTCGTTTTCGGTTGCGGCCAACGGCCGCGCCGTCATCATCTTTGACCAAGGCCGAGGCATCGATGCCCCGATTCGGCCTCTCCCATGACACGTGGCCGCAAGGCGCGGTCGGAGCGGAAGGTAGGCCGGCAGGCGGGCGCCCGTCGAAGTCACGGAAGCGCGGGCCAACTCTCGACTGAAGGATAAGCCAAACCCAGCTCGGCGGTGTTCGTGTCCATAGTTCACGTATTAGTTATGGAGGACCGTCGCTCGTCTTCGTCCGCGCACGTTACGATCGTTTGACACTCATCGTTGCACTCTCTTCACGACAGGATCGGGACCATGATGGGTCCGCACTTCCCCGGACGGCAGGTTCTTGGTTCTTGGCTCGAGTCAAAGACACGCGCTCGCCCGCGAATGCGTAGCAAGCTACATCGCGTCCTCCCTGAGTTGGAGCCGATGCAGCGGCGAAGGTTGTGCGCCGCCATGGTCTGGGCAATCTCAACTGGGGGAAACTGGGAGGTCGCCGGCAACTGGGTAAACGAGGCGAACTCCGCCGACCACCACGTTCCGAATTCATCTGACAATGCGGTTATCGATGTACCGGGAAACGTCACGGTCACCTACCAAGGTAGCCAGCCGACCGTGCTGACGGTGCAGAACGACGACACGATCTGGGTGCACGGGTCTGCGGCCGGTGGGAATGCCACCTTGTCGGTGAGCCAAGGGATTACAAACGACGGCACGATCCTGTTGGAGTCGAGCAACAACGCTTACCAGTCCAACATCGCCACCGGATCGAGCACGCTGACCAACCTCGGCACCATCACCGCCTCGCCCGGCTCCGGTGGCAATCGTATCATCAGCGGCACGCTCAACAATCAGGCCACGGTTGCCGCCGCCAGCGACGACTACCTGGAGATCACCGGCACTTACCAGGCACAGGGCGGCACCACGACCGGCCCCGCCGACTTGTTCAACTGCAAGCTGGTGGAGACCACCTCGCCAGCCTCGGCCTCAACCATCGTGATCGCGGGGACGGGCGACACCCTGGAAAGCGACAACCTGGCCGGCCACACCACGTCGGACAGCGGGACCGCCCAGAGCTCGACGACCTACACGATCGACACAGTCGGTCCGTATGTCAGCTCGATGAGTCCGAACGACGCGGTCGGCACCAGTGTCTCCCAGGTTGCCTTCACTTTCAGCGAGCTGGTGGCGCTGAATACTTTCATTGAAACACGATAAATCCATTCACAGTTTCTGCCATCATTGACTAGCTTGGCGAGCAAGATCGTTTGTCCCATTTGCACTGAGCCAGCACAACACAAGGTGTCCAATGTCTACCAAATCCCGTCGCTCTCGTTCGGCGTTGTGGTTATTCCGGTTCGACCGGCGAACTCGGCGCATGAATCGGACGCGATCGTTGCAGTTGACGGCCCGACCGGTCCTGGAACAACTGGAGCTTCGGCGCATGCTTTCGGGCCTAATCACTCTGGCCTCTTTCGATGGTACTGACGGCGCCCTCGCCGCCGGCGGCGTGATCAGGGACGCCGCTGGCAATCTGTTCGGTATCACCAGCCAGGGCGGGCCGTCCGATGCCGGGACCGTATTCGAGCTGGCCGCGGGCAGCGGCACCATCACCACCCTCGCTTCCTTTAACGGCGCCAACGGGCAAGACCCAAACGTCGGCCTGATTGAGGACGCCAGCGGCAATCTCTTCGGCGTCGCCGCTGGGGGCGGCATCGCGTCCAATGACGGGACGGTGTTCGAGGTGGCCGCGGGCAGCCACGCCATCACCACCCTCGCTCTCTTCAGCGGCACCAACGGGGCCAATCCGAACGGCACTCTGATTGAGGATGGGAGCGGCAATCTCTTCGGCACCACCGAGGAAGGCGGCGCGTCTAATGACGGGACAG
>JBIOJM010000095.1:0-28850 GCA_044450785.1 Isosphaerales bacterium | reverse complement strand
GCCCCGGGCCCACCCCCGGGCCCGGTCCAAACCGCCGCCGCGGGTTCTTCGCCCCGGAGGCCGGCGAGAACCCGTATCCCCGCGTCCTGATGGGCTCGATCGCCCACCTGCGCCAGGCCATGCTCGACAGCGAACACCATCAGAAGCTCGACACCTATTACCAGGCCAAAGGGGGCGCGCATCCGCCGTTCGACCCCGCTTTGAGAGCGCTGCAAGCCGCGCGGTCCAGGCAGCTCGCGGTCTGGTGGGAGGCCAACACCCGCGATGAGATCCATCGCGCGCTCGACCTCGCCGCCGAGTTCGGCACGAGCGCGGTCATCGTCGGCGGTCGAGAGGCCGCCAAGGTCGCGGACCGCCTCAAGGCCGCCAAGGTCCCGGTCGTGCTGCAAGTGAGCTTCCCCGTGGAGCCCAGGGTCCCCAGCGAGGAAGAGTTCCTCAAGCGGCCGGCGGCTGAGCGCGACGAGCCGCTCAAGCTGCTGGCCCACAAGAAGGCCAGGTGGAAGGAACAGGTCGGAACGGCGGCCGCCCTGGCCAAGGCGGGAATTCCCTATGCTTTCGCCACCGAGGGAATCGAGCGCATCGACACGTTTCCCACGATCGTCCGCCAGCTCATCACCGCGGGATTGGCCCCGGATGACGCCCTCGCCGGTCTCACGCGGCACGCGGCGGCCATCGCGGGTGTCGACCGGCGGCTGGGAACCCTCGAGCCGGGCAAGCTCGGGCACGTGATCGCCATGACGGCTCCATTCTCCGAAGAGAGAGCCAGGGTCCGCTACGTCTTGATCGACGGCCTGAAATTCGAGATCAAGCCGGAGGACCGTGCCCGTGCCAAATCAAAGGCGGGCGGGCCCGAAGGTTCGGCGCCGGACGGCGAGCCCGGCGACCGCCCCCGGCCCGGAGGGCGCGGCTTCGCCGGCCGCGGAGCCCGCCCCGAGCAGCAAGAAGACGACCAGCCAGATGAGCGCACCGTCGCCGGGAACCGGGCCGATCAAAAAGCGAAGCGCGAGCCAGGACCCAGGGCAGCCTCCGCCGCGGACGCGGAGCGCGATGCCGTGTTGAAGAAAGTCGACGATCTTCAGAAGAGTGGCAAGATCGTGGGATCGGTTGGTGTCGAGGATTTGGTCGCGCGAGCGAAGCGGCAGGAGACGGGCAGCGAGAAGAAATCGGCGATCGCGTCCCAATCCGAGAAATCCAAGGGCCGGGATTCCAAAACCCCGGATGCCAAAACGAATCCGGATTCCAGTTCCCACCAAGTGAAATCAGCGACCTCCAAATCGCAGGCTTCCAAGCCCGAGCCGTCGAAATCGGGGACGGGCAAGCCGCCGGCGGCCCCGTTTGTCGACGTGGCCGTCGAGCTCGACCAGGACCGTAAGCCCTCCCTTCACACCGGCGGCAGCGTCTTGATCGAGGGGGCGACGATCCTGACCGTGACCCGGGGGACGATCGCCAAGGGCTCGATCCTGGTTCAGGACGGCAAGATCAAGGCCGTGGGGGCCGGGGTGACGGCGCCCCCAAATGTTACGGTCATCAAGGCCGCCGGGATGGTCGCGATGCCCGGGATCATCGACACCCACTCTCACATCGCTATCCAGGGAGGCGTCAATGAGGGGAGCTTGTCGATCGTTCCGGAGGTGCGGGTCAAGGACGTCGTCACCGGCGACGACGTCGCGATCTACCGGGCCTTGGCCGGCGGAACGACGACCGCTCGGTTGCTGCACGGCTCGGCCAACACGATCGGCGGCCAGGATGCGGTCATCAAGCTGAAGTACGGCAAACCGGGCCGCGACTTGATCGTCAAGGGCGGACCGCAGGGGGTGAAATTCGCGCTGGGAGAGAACGTCACCCGGTCGCAAAGGCGATTTCCCAACACCCGGATGGGGGTCGAATCGGTCATCGAACGCGCGTTCGAGGAGGGCCGGGCTTACCGCGCGAGGTGGGATGAGTACCGCCAGGCCCAAAAGACGTCGCACGCGGACCGGCTGGGGCCACCGCCACGAGTGGATCTGCGGCTCGAGGCGCTGGCCGGGATCCTGGACGGCTCGATCAAGATCCATAGCCACTGTTACCGCAGCGACGAGATCCTCATGCTCTTGCGGACCGCCCAGCGCTACGGCGTGCGAGTGCAGTCGCTCCAGCACGTGCTGGAAGGCTACAAGGTCGCGGCCGAGATCGCCGCCCACGGCGCGAGCGCGTCAACCTTCTCCGACTGGTGGGCCTACAAGCTCGAAGCGTACGACGCAATTCCCGCGAACGCCGCGCTCCTGACCGAGGCCGGTGCGAGCGTCTGCATCAAGAGCGACGACGCCGAGCTGATGCGCCACCTCAATCTCGAGGCGGCCAAGATGGTCAAGTACGGCGGCGTCTCCGAGACGCAGGCCCTGGCGATGATCACGATCAACCCCGCCCGCGAACTGGGGTTGGACGCGCGTCTCGGCTCGATCGAGGTGGGGAAGGACGCGGACATCGTCCTCTTCAATGGCCATCCTTTCGATGCCTTCTCGCGCTGCGAGCTCGCCCTGGTCGACGGCGAAGTGTTCTTCCAGCGATACGAGCCCGGCGGCGGATTGGGCGCTCGTCCGGGTGAGCACTCGGTGATGCCCGCCGCACCGGAATCGGTCCGGAACCGGTCGATCGAGATCGCCGCTCAGCCCAAGAATCTCTTCGCCTTGGTCGGCGCGAATCTGCATCCGGTCGCCGGTCCGGAGATCAAGGCGGGGACCCTGGTCATCGCCGGCGGCAAGATCGCCGCGCTGGGACCGGCCGGGACCCCGATCCCGCCCGAGGCCCAGACCATCGAGATGAGCGGTCTGGACATCTGGCCCGGCATGGTCGACGCCGGCTCGTCGCTCGGCCTGTTCGAGATCGGCAGCCTGAACGAGACCCAGGATCATACCGATGCCGCCCAGTTCCAGCCCGAGCTGCGGAGCAGCACCGCACTCCACCCCGACAGCGAACACATTCCCGTGACGCGCGCCAATGGAATCCTCACGTCGTTCGTGGAGCCGTCCGGCGGCATCATCTCGGGCCAGAGCTGCCTGATCGACCTGCATGGCTGGGTGCCGCGCGAGCTCGTGATCGCCGATTCGGTCGCGCTCAACGTCCACATTCCAGCCTATATTCCCCGCTCGACCGATTCGCGAAGGCCCGGAGTCGCTCCCGGTCGTCCCGGACCTGGACAGGGACCAGCAGGGGCTGGTGGTGAGGCCGAAGCGCTCGAGCGGCGGAAGGAACGCCTGGATCAGATCAAGGAGCTGTTCCGCCGGGCGGTCGCCTACGACCTGGTCGTGACGAAGGCCCACGAGCGGCGTGAAGCCCCCCCTGCCCCTGATCTCAGGCTCGAGGCCCTGGTCCCCTACGCCACCGGCCGGAAACCGGTGATCTTCCACGCGGATCAGCCGGTTGAGATCCTGGACGCGCTGGCGATTGCCCGCGAGCTGAAGCTCAAGGCCGTGCTCTCGGGGGCGGCCGAGGCCTGGAAGGTGGCGGAGGCGATCAAGCAGGCCAAAGTGCCCGTGCTGGTCGGGGGCACGCTCAACCTTCCCAGACACGAGCACGACCCGTACGACGCGGCCTACGCGAACCCGGCGAAGCTGCACGCGGCAGGTGTGACCGTGGCGATCCATTCCAAGTCGAGCGGCGAGACCGCGGCGCGGAACCTCCCGTTCGAGGCGGCGGCCGCCGTCGCCTTTGGTCTGCCCGAGGACGTCGCGCTCCGCGCCGTCACGCTCACGCCCGCGCAGATCCTCGGCGTCGCCGATCAGGTGGGATCCCTGGAGCCCGGCAAACGGGCCAACGTGGTCGTCACCGCCGGCCATCTCCTCCAGCCGACGACGCCCGTGCTGGCGCTCTTTATCGACGGCGAGCCGCTGCGCCCCGAGAGCCGGCATACTCAGCTCCAGGCCAAGTACCGCCGCCGGCTCGATGAGGTCCGGGCCGGCAGGGCGCGGCTCGGAATCGACCAGGCCCCGACCAAGATCTCGGGCACGGGCTCCTCCAGCCCGCCCCAGACCCAGCCCGAGAGACAATAGCAGCCCGAGCCGGCACGACCCGCGGACTGGGCGCCCCCTGGCTTTGTCGGCCTACCCCGCCGCCATCGCCACGGGGTGAAGATAGGCGGCGAAGACCCGGGCGAACTGGTCGAGGTGATGCGTTCGGCTGATGTATTCCGATACGCCCATGCGGTACATCATGGTCGCCTGGTCGGTCCGGTATCGCTCGGCGATCACGAGCACCGGCGTCCGGCGAGCCAGAACCGAGGTCGACCAGAGAAGCCTGTCCAACTGTCCGTAGCTGGCACCGTCTCCTGTCCAATGCACGACGATGAGCCGAGGGCGAGCCGTCTCGAGCAGGCTGCTGGCTTCGTCCATCGAGCCGGCCACGATCATGCGACCCCGCCTGCCGTCCTGGTCGCGAAGCTCCTGCCGAAGCACGCCGAGGAACGTTTCATCACTGGTGACGGTGAGAATTGTCGAGGCTGACATGCGTCGATGACTCCCTGTACAATTAGGAGCGCCGATCCATGCATTCCAACAGGGATGCTAGGTGGATATCCTACATCGTTGAGGTAAATCGCCCGGGCCCGAGTTTTGGCCCAAAGCAGACTGTCGCACGAGACTGGGAACGAGAACGCCGCTTGCTCGCGACAACGAATCCGCGCGTTCCTTCGTTCTCTACCCGCCGGATGTCATTAAGTCATTAATACACAAAAACCATTATACAAAAGATTTCGTTTCGGGGATTCTCGACGCTGAATTAATTCACGACCGGCATTTCTAACCCTCCTTGAAGAATGGACTTCGAAGCAACAAAAATTCCCCAAAAAAAACTCTGAAGATTGTGCGAATCGTCACCAAGGAGGAGTACCCCCCCCGTGACGGGTCACGAGTGGCTTGCGCATCGCGCCGGAAACGCCCATGTCCTTGTTAAACTGCGCGTGGCTGAATCCGGCATGTTTGCCGCGTTGGCACGGCTCTCTTGCACCCTCGACGCCAATCAGTGAGGATCAAAGCCGCGTTCCCGAACGAATCCTGACTAACGCGGACAAGCACGTTCGGCGCAGCCTCTGGAGAATCTCCGTGCGAAACACGCACTCAGTACAGCATATTTCGAGGTATGGAGGTGGGCTCTCATGGTCTCACGGATTCATGGGTTGAGTCTGATCGTCACCGCCGTGTTGAGTTTTGGCAACATGGCCGTAGCCGCCGAGCCCGTTGCGGGCCGGGCGCTGGAGATCTACTTTGTTGATGTCCTGGGTGGAGCGGCGACGCTCGTCGTGACCCCCGAGCGCGAGTCGGTCCTGATCGACTCGGGTTGGCCGGGCCTGGAGGATCGCGACCCCAAGCGGATCGTTCACGTTCTGAGAGACGTAGCGGGATGTGACCATCTCGATCACCTGGTCACGACCCACTGGCACAGGGATCACTTCGGTGGTGTGGGAGGATTGGCGACGATGATCCGGATCGGTCAGTTCTGGGACCGCGGTCTCCCCGAGGATCCCGACGCGAGGCCGGACTTCCCCGACGGTCCCAAGCCCAATGATCCGCTGGGGAAAGCCTATCGCGCAGCCAGCGCGGGCAAGCGAAAGCCGTTGAAGGCGGGAGCTTCCCTGCCGCTGAAGGGAGCGAAGGTCCTGGTCCTGGCGTCGGGTGGTGAGGTGATCGACCCAGCCATCGCGGCTCGCTCGCGGGACGACTCCCCGGCCAAACTGTCCAATCCCTTGTGCGCCAATGCTCCCCCCGACCTGCCGGTCGACGGTTCCGACAATGCCCGCAGTCTGGCTCTGCTCTTTTCTCTCGGTAAGTTCCAGTTCTTCGATGCCGGCGACCTCACGTGGAACATTGAAAAAAAGCTGGTCTGTCCACTCGACTTGATCGGGCCCGTCGATTTATACCAGGTGACGCACCATGGAATGGACATCTCGAACCATCCGACCCTGGTGAAGACGGTCGCACCGGTGGTCGCGATCATGAACAACGGTCCGCACAAGGGAGGATCACCGGCCACGGTCAAGCTGCTCCGGTCGATCCCCTCGATCCAGGCGGCCTACCAGCTCCACAAGAACGCCGCCACCACTGCCGAGGACAACACGGACCCGTCATTGATCGCCAACAACGACGCGGCCGGGGGTGAGTTCATCCGCGTGCGGGTCGTGCCCGACAGCTCCAGGTTCACGGTGCAGATCGGCGAGCACGGCCCCGAACGGACGTTCGAGTCGCGTTGAGGAGCGCGTGTCATGTCAGTCCCAGAGTGTTTTGAAGAGTCTCGGGCGCGACGTTCCCGTGTTTCCAAGGAGGCTGCATCAGGAATGACTCGATTCACTTTTCTCGCGGCCCTGGCCGCGTTTTCGGGGCTGGCCGCACTCCCCGCGGCCAGGGCGGCGGACCCGGCCGCCCGGAAGGTCTTCACGTACCGCATCCAGACGACGGTGCTGGACAACGGCCTGACGGTCCTCGCCGTCCCGTTCGACTCGCCCGGGATCATCGCTTACTATACCGTCGTCCGCACCGGCTCTCGGAACGAGGTCGAGAGGGGGCTGTCGGGCTTTGCCCATTTCTTCGAGCACATGATGTTCCGCGGCACCGATGCCTATCCCGAGGAAAAGTACAACGACGTCCTCAAGTCGCTGGGGGCTGATTCCAACGCCTATACCAACGACGACTGGACCTGCTACCACATGACGATCCCCGCCACGGCCCTGGCCACGGCGGTCGAGATCGAGGCCGACCGGTTCCAGAACCTCAAGTACGACGAGCCCTCCTTTCAAAAGGAAGCCCGCGCGGTGCTGGGCGAGTACAACAAGAGCGCATCATCGCCGTTCCAGAAGATCAACGAGACGATGCAGAATACCGCATTCACCACTCATACGTACAAGCACACGACGATCGGCTTCCTGGCCGACATCAAGGACATGCCCAACCAGTACGCTTACAGCAAGGTGTTCTTCGATCGCTGGTACCGGCCCGAGAACTGCACGATCATCGTGGCGGGGGACGTCAAGAACGACGCACTGGCTTCTCTGGTCAAGCAGTACTACGGCGGCTGGAAGAGGGGAAAGGCTCAGGTCGAGATCCCCGGCGAGCCGCCCCAGACCGAGCCAAGATCGGCGCGGTTGACCTGGCCCCTGCCGACCCTGCCGACCCTGTACCTGGGCTATCATATACCGGCCGCCGACCCCAAGAATCCCGATACGGCCGCCTTGAGCGCGCTCGAGCAAGCGATCTTCGGCGAAACGAGCCCGCTCTACCGGGAGCTGGTCCTCAAGGAACAAAAGGTGGTGGCGATGCTGGCCGAGGCCGAGCCGAAGCGCGATCCGGGCCTCTTCACGATCCTGGTCCGGGTGCGGAAGCCCGACGACCTGGCCTTGGCGCGCGGGCGGATCGGCGCGGCATTGGCCGAGGCGGCCAAGGGCCCGATCGAGTCGTCTCGCCTGGATGCGATCAAGTCGCACCTCCGGTATGAGTTTGCCGGCTCGCTCCGCACCGCCGACGCCGTCGCCGACGCGGTCGGCGCGGCCGTGGCCACCACCGGCCGCCCCGGGTCGATCAACGAGCTGTACGATGCTTACGATCGGCTCACTCCGGCCGACCTTCAGCGCGTGGCTTCGCGGTATTTCCAACCGTGCAACGAGACGGTGATCACCCTGGACACGGAGATCAAGAAATGACCACGGGCCGTTCCTTCCTCGACTGCGCGGCGGTGGTCCTTCTTTTCGCCGGCGCGACCCTCGTGATACCTCCCGGCGCGCACTCCGATGACACCAAGGCCGCTCAACCTGTGAAATCAACCATCTTCAGCTCCCCGTCCAACGCGCTGGTCGCGTTTCGATTCGTCTTTCGCGCCGGTTCCCAAAACGATCCACCGGGCAAGGAGGGCCTGGCCGCGTTGACCGCCGCGCTGGTCGCCGAAGGGGGCACGAAATCCTTGACGTACGAGCAGGTGCTCGCGGCCTTCTACCCGATCGCCGCGTCGCTCGACGGGGCCTGCCGCAAGGAGGTGACCGTCTTCTCGGGCACAGTCCACCGCGACAACCTGCGGGCTTACATTCCGCTCGCGACCGAGATGATCACCCAGCCGCGGTTCGCGCTCGAGGATTTTGAACGGCTCCGCAACGAGGCCCTCGACTATGTCACCAAGTATCTACGGGGCAACAACGACGAGGAATTGGGCAAGTGGACGCTGCAAACCGAGCTCTACAAGGACCACCCGTACGGCCACCCCGACCGGGGGACTGTCCAGGGCTTGAAAGCGATCACGCTCGACAACGTCAAGGCATTTCACCGCTCCCATTACTCTCGGGAATCGCTCCACCTGGGTATCGCGGGGGGTCTCGATGGACTCGACGCTCGAACGGTGCAGCAGGGACTCGGCCTTCTCGCCTCACTTGCCCTCGACGTTCCCAAGCTTCCGGCCCCACGCCGCCCGAAAGGCTTGGAGGTCACCATCGTGGAGAAGCCGGCCGACGCGACCGCCATCTCAATTGGCTTTCCGATCGACGTGACGCGCCGCGACGACGACTTCTACGCCCTCGCCGTCGCCAACTCGTACCTGGGTGAGCACCGTACCTTCAACGGCAAGCTGATGCAGGACCTCCGCGGCAAGCGCGGCTTGAATTACGGCGATTACTCGTACATCGAGGATTTCATCCAGGAGGGAGGAAGCACGTTCCCGGTCCCGAATGATCCTCGACGTCAGCAGTACTTCTCGATCTGGATCAGGCCCGTGCCCGCCGACAAGGGGGTCTTCGCTCTCCGTGCGGCCCTCTGGGAGCTCGACCGCCTGGTCGAGCATGGATTGACCCGGCAAGAGTTCGAGGCGACCCGCGCCTTCCTGCTCAACTACAGCAAGCTCTGGGTGCAGACCCTGTCGCGCCGGCTGGGCGATGCGATCGATGGTGAGTTCCATGGGAGGCACAACCTGGTCACGGAGCTGGCGGAACGGCTGCCCAAGCTCACGGTCGACCAGGTCAATGCCGCCGTGCGCAAGCATCTGAAGACCGAGGGGATGAAGGTCGCGATCGTCGCTCGCGACGCCGCCCGGCTGCGTGAGCTCCTCACCTCCGGCAAACCATCGCCGATCGCCTACGACACGCAAGGGACCCCCGAGGACGTCCTCACCGAGGACAAGCAGATCGCCGTCTTCCCGCTCAAGGACGTGTCCGTGCGCATTGTTCCCGTCGACCAGATGTTCGAGAAATAGTGGTCAGACGGCAAGGATGAAGGATGAAGGATGAGTAAAACCTTTCCTGATAGAGCGATTTCCGACTCATCCTTCATCCTTCATCCTTCATCCTTTTCTCTAAGGGCCCCTTTCCTCGGAAGCGGCTGATGCTTCCAGCGGCGATGGAGCCATAGATACTGGGTAGGGTCTTGGCGGATGAGGCGCTCCAGGGCCGACGTATACCGTTGGGTGAGGATGCGGACGTCGTCGGCCGTGCCGGTCAAAGAGGCGGGCTCGATCACGTCCTCGCAACGGATCTCGTAACGGAAGCCGGGCCCGATCCGCCGCGCGACGCCGACGAAAACCGGCGCCTGATGCTCGATGGCCAGGAGCGCGATCGCCTTGTGAGTCGAGGCGAGCCGGCCGAAGAAGTCGACGTAGAGCCCGCGCTGGCCTGCGTCCTGATCGGCCAGGAACGACAGGGCACCATTGCCCTGGAGCACCTCCACCATCTTTTCATAACCCCCGGTCTTGGGGATCAGAGACTGCCCGGTCTTTTCCCGGAACGAGCGGAGGTAGCGCTCGAGGTAAGGGTTGTCGAGCGTCCGCGCGACGGAAACCGTCGGATAGCCGAACATTCCGAAGACATAACCGGCCAGCTCCCAGTTGCCGTAATGGCCGGTCAAGAAGATCATCGGGCGGTCGCCGTTCATGAACTGGTCCAGGATCGGCGCGTGCCCGACCAGCACGACCCACTCCCGCCAATTGTTGAGGTGGAGCTTCCGGGGGATGTGCAGGATCTCCATGAGCATCGTGCAGAAGTGGCGATAGACGCCGCGAACGATCTGGTCTCGTTCCTGGTCGGACAGGCTGTCACCGTAGGCGTGGGTCAGGTTGTCCAGGCCCACCTTGCGGTGCCGCGCGTCAACGTGATAGAGCACCCAGGCCAGGCCGCGAGCCAGTGCGTACGATTGCTCGATCGTGAGCATCTGGGCAAAGGCGACCAGCGAACGCACAGCCAGATACGCGAGGTAATCGAGCCAGGGTCTGCGCGTCTTGCTACGGGGCATCGCGGTCACTTATCAGAGGAAGCGCGACGACCTGCCCCGTCTCCGCCGAGCGATAAATGGCCCGGATGATCTCGACCGACTTGCGCCCTTCGCGGCCGTCAACCTTTGGTTCGCGTCCCGCGTCAATTGCCTGGAGGAAGTCGACGAGCTGGTCGCGATGGCCGATGTGGGTGATGCCGCGCGGGTCGCTGGCGCCGGCCTTGAAGCCGGTCGGGCCGGCCATGGCGGCGTAGACCTCGTTGTCGCTCGGAACCTTCTCCTGAAATTCCCAGAGCGTGATGTCGTCTTGCTCGACACGCGCCGAGCCGCGGTCGCCGTGGATCTCGGTCCGTTTCAGCAGGCCGGGATAGGCGCTTGTGGCCGCTTCGATCACGCCGAGTGCCCCATTCCGAAACCGCAGCGCGGCGACCGCGGTATCCTCGACCTCGATGCGCTCGTGAGCCAGTGTGGCTGCCATCGCCGTGATCGAGACGACGTCGCCCATCAGCCAGTAAAGGAGGTCGACGTTGTGGATCGCCTGGTTCATGAGCGCACCGCCGCCGTCGAGCTGCCAGGTCCCGCGCCAGCCTCCGGAGTCGTAATACTGCTGCGTCCGCCACCACTTGACGTGAGTATCACCCATGGTCAGACGGCCGAACCGCCCGAGGGCGATTGCCTCCTTGAGGCGGATGTTGGCCGGCGTGAACCGCGAGGGGAAGATCGTGCAGAGCCGCACGCCGGCGGAATCACAGGCTGCGATGATCGCGTCGCAGCGCGCCAGGGTGATCTCGAGCGGCTTCTCGACCACAACGTGCTTGGCCGCTCGGGCGGCGCGCACCGCCGGCTCCATGTGGGCGCCGCTGGGGGTGCAGATGCAGACGACGTCCAGGCCCGGCTGCGCGAGCAGGGCGTCGAGGTCGTCGAAAATCGCACAGCCTCCCTCGGCCAGCCGCGCGATTTTCTCTCCGTTGGACGGGTTGCGGCTCCAGACCGCGACGACCCGCGCGTTCTCGATCTCGTTGATCGCCCGCGTGTGAAACTCCGCGATCATGCCGCAGCCGATGATGCCGAAACCATACTCAGCCATGGTGAAAAGACCTCGTTGCGCCCATCCGGCGACAACTTCCTGATCGCAACGGGAACTCGATGCTGTGCCGATTTTATGGTTCGAGCCGGGGCTGGACAAGGTGGCCGATCAGGCGCGGCCCGAGTAGGATGATGACAACGTGGCCGACAGGCCTCTTGCGTTCGACTAACCACCCGATCGATGGCGACAATCGGAACGGCCGAAATGTTGGTCGCTTTGAGCTTGTTGTTGAACTCACTGATCGTGGGGATGTTCCTCGCCTGGGGCTGGGTGCTCCGGCAACTGCTTCTGCGACGGCCGATCTTGTCCGAACGCCCCTTGGTCAGCCGCCGCGAGGTGCCCTGGAGAGGAGGGACCGTCCTGCTCGTCGTCCTCGTTTCTCAGTTCGTAGCTTACGAAATACATGGGGCTTATACCCTGGCGAGCGGGCGCATGCCGGGGAAACCTCCGGTTGCTAGGGCGGCGGCGGCCGAGCTGACCGAGACCGAGAAAATGGCCGTCACCGCTCTGACCGATCTCGTGCTCCTCGTGCTCCTCCCCGTGCTTGTCCGGCTAACGTCGGGAGCCAGGCTCCACGATTTCGGCTTGAGCTTCGAAGGATGGCCGCGGCAAGCGGCCGTGGGCATCGTCGCGGCCTTGATCGCGGCCCCGTCGGTCTATTCGGTTCAGTCCTTGGCTCTCCAGATCTGGAACAACAACGAGCACCCCGTGCAGAAGATGCTTCTCAAGGAGCTCTCGCCAGGCGTCCCCCAACTGGCGATCGTATCGGGGATCATCATGGCTCCGATGTTCGAGGAGTTGTTGTTTCGGGGCATCTTTCAGAGCTGGCTCGTCCGCCTGATTGGGCGCCGCGCCCCCGCGTTGCCGCCACCACTGCGGAAGCCGGTAATCGAGCTGGCCGAGCGCCTGGCGGATTCGAGTTCCTCGGACCCCGGTTCCGGTGCCTGGAAAGCTGATGCCCAGAATGGCCTGGCTGCGCAGACCCCAGGAGGGCCCGACCCGGCTCTGGCCGCGCTGCCCAATTCCGGCTGGCTGGCGATCGTTCTCACGTCTCTCTTCTTCGCCGTCGTTCACGCTCCGCAATGGCCAGCACCCATCGCCCTCTTCTTCCTGGCGCTGGTCATCGGTACGGTTTATCAGTGGACGGGCAGCTTGATCGCCGTGATCTTCGTCCACGCAACATTCAACGGGTTGAGCACGCTCGCCATGTTCACAGTGCTTTTGGCAGGTCAAAGCGAGGAGCCAAACAAGACAAAGGTAGGCTGGCACGCGGCCGCCGCGACGGGAAGCCAGGTGCTCATCGAGCGTGGGTGGATGCACCAATCGTCATGAAACGTGAAATCGTCCCGGATTTTTCTAGACGAGACGGAATCGAACTGTTAAAGTTACGGCGGTGTCGTGCCAAGATGTTGTGGAGCTGCCGCGAAGCTGCTTCGTGTACCGACTTCCCATCTCTGATCGTCGTTTTGCGTGAGTCGCCAAAAAATGTCGCGAGTGAAAGTTGAATGACGAGTAGTCCGATGACATAGTGACTTGGTTTGGCGATTGTGGGGCGGCTTCAAGCGAATGTTGTGATTGCTGGCTTGGGCGTGTGTTCGCGGGATGGGGCAGACGACAGCCTCGGTCCTTTGCGAGCTGATCCGCGAGGTGAGTGACTGACGACCAAGCGGATGATGTGGTTACCAATGCCAGGACGGCCGCGCCGGGAGGAATTTGGGTTCCTCTTGGTCCAAGGGAATGGTGGAGCGTCGACCTGTTGTTTAGGTCACGTTTCTCCTTGTGGGGGTTTTTGTTAGATGAACGAATCGAAGTCCAAGAAAAACGCACCTTCGCATGATGGGTTTGAGTGGGCCGGGGCTGTTGCCCGGGTTCGCCGGGGTGGCCGGCCGGGCCGAGCGGGCCGTCGCGCTGCCTTGCTGGGTATGCTGACCGCCGCCTATGCCAATTCGAACCGCGCCGGGCGGATCAGCGATCGGACCGGTGGCGAGCGTTGACGGTTGGAACACCGCGGCCGCGCCGCCGATACTTCCTCGATTAACACAAAACAAACGGGACCGAGAGAGACGAACGTGCCGAACCTCCTCCAGGACGCGAGAGCGTCGGAGGAGGTTCGGCTCTTTTTTTGCTCTGGGGTGAGCGTGTTCGGGTTTTGCTCACCCTATTGCGCGGGAGCGGTGATTGAAGCCGGGTAGAGGTACACCTCGGACAAACCCATTCCGCCGAAGTTCGTGCCGCCGAGCCGGGTCGCTATCTTCGCCGGGTAGCGGCGGTGGATATCCAGTGCGGCCTGCGAGCGCGGATCACTCGCCGGGATCAGCTTCACCTGGAATGGATCCATGTACGGGTTAGCCATTTCATCGGCCAGCCGCAAGACCTCCCCATAAGCAACGTTGAGCGTATTGTCGTTAATCTGGCCGGACGCGATGTAGAGGTACCACCGCCCCTCTTCACTGTCCTTGAGCCAGAAGGCGGCCTTGACGGGGAAATACGCATCCAGGCGACGGACAAGCTCCCCACCTGCTTCGGCTTCTTCTCTCACCAGCGGGCCTTGATCCATGGTAACACCCCGTTCATTGGGTCGGTGATGGCTTCGTAAAGAGTCCGTGCCTGCTGTTCCGACTGTTGCTCGTAGCGGGCCCGTTCGTTCCAGTCTTTGACGCGCTGCCAGTTGAGACCCAATTGGGGACTGGACGCTGGCGTGGTGTCGAGCTTGAGCTGAAGCGCGAGTCCGGCCAAATTGATTAATTCTAATAGATCGTGGGTAAAGGCTTTCTGCGCGAGAGCTTTGTCCGGGAAGTCGTGCAAGTTTGTCTGTTTCGCGATGCACGCCTTCAGCGCGCATTCGACGGCGTACCCGGCCAGATAATACGCGCCCGACCAACGACCGGCATCGAGGTGGGCCTTCGTATCGAGCACTCGATCCTCGGCGAGTTGCTGCAAGTCAGCCCGATTCAAGGGAAAACCTCCAGGTCACCGATCCACGATCAATCGATTCTATCCGAATCAGCCCTTCGAACGCCACGTCCACAGGATGCCTCTGCCCCATGAGGTACAAAAACCCTGCGTCGCCCCTCCGGCACTCATGAATGGACTCGTGAATCCCTGCATTAAGAATCCCAGAGGCGGCATGCCGATCCTCCCCCTCTTTTCCAGTTCGTCGACAGCGAATTCAGTGCCCCGAGGGTGACTGAACGATTACAATAGCGCCTTCGACGACCCTGCAACTGGCTGACTGGATCTCAAAGCGGATCCCCGGTCGGAGTCGACCCGGCGATGCCAAGCGAAGCCTCGAATCCTGAGCGTGTTCCACCGACCGAGACCCAGCACTCACTCGTTCCGGGGGATGAGTCAATCCCTCTCAGTCTGGCATCGACCCAGCCCCCCGAACTTGCACTCAGTGCGATCGCGTCCATTCAATCCCTCACGGCTCCCAAAGAGCCTCGCCCGTCACGGCCAGCGGATGAGGACGGAACCGTCGGACACACCACACCGCCGGAGGCGGGATCTTCGCCGTCCCGTTCCGCGGGGCGATTCCCCCGCTTCCTGGGTGAGTACGAGCTCCTCGAGGAGATCGCCCGTGGTGGCATGGGGGTCGTCTATCGGGCGCGTCAGGACAAGCTCAATCGCCTGGTGGCCCTCAAGCTGATCCGGTCCGGCTCGCTGGCCGGCGCGGACGACCTCCGGCGCTTCCGGCACGAGGCCGAGGCGATCGCGGAGCTCGACCACCCGAACATCATCCCGATCTACGAGATCGGCCAGGAAGACGACCAACCCTACTTCAGCATGAAGCTGATCGAGGGTGGGAACCTGACCCGGCACATCCCGCGCTTGAAGGACGAGCCGGGCGCCGTGGCGGCGTTGATTGCCAAGGTGGCCCGCGCCGTGCACTACGCCCACCAGCGGACGATCCTGCACCGGGACATCAAACCGTCGAACATCCTGCTGGACGAGCACGACGAGCCGTACGTGACCGACTTCGGCCTGGCCAAGCGGATCGGGCCCGGCAGTGGCACGGCGGCGACGGTGACCGGCGCGGTGATGGGCACTCCCGCCTACATGCCGCCTGAGCAGGCCCGCGGCGGCACCAAGTCGGTGACGACGGCGGCTGACATCTACAGCCTGGGCGCGACGCTCTACGAGGCACTGACCGGCCAGACGCCGTTCGCGGGCGACTCGGCCGGGGAGATCATGCGTCAGGTGCTGGACCAGGAGCCGGCGCGGCCGCGTTCGATCAATCCCAAGCTCGACCGGGACCTGGAGACGATCTGCCTGAAGTGCCTGGCGAAAGAGCCCGCGCGGCGGTACGGCTCGGCCGAGGCGCTGGCCGAGGACCTGGAGCGCTGGCGGGCGGGTATGCCGATCACGGCGCGGCCGGTCCCGGCGTGGGAGAGGACGGTCAAGTGGGTCAAGCGGCGGCCGGCACTGGCGACGCTGGTTGTGATGTTGCCCCTCGCGCTGCTGGGGCTGATCGGGGGCGGCATCTGGTTCACGTTACAGCTAGGGAGCGCGCTGGATCTGGCCCACCGGGGCCAATATGCCGCCGACATGAACCTGGCCCGCCGCGCGCTGGATGACGGCTTGATCTACCGGGTCCGCGAGCAGTTGAAGGCGTACCGAACCGGTCCCAGAGCGCTCGGCGATCTCCGGGGCTTCGAGTGGTACTACCTCGCGAACCTCTGCGATCGAACGCCGATCCGTCTGCTCGGGAACCGGAAAGCTGTGATCTGCGTGGCCTTCCACCCGGCCGGCAACCGCGTGGTCTCGGGTGGGGAGGACGGTACCGTGCGGGTTTGGGACCTGTCCAGCCGCCGGGCGCTTCACGTATTCACCGGCGAGGGAGGTTCAGTTCATTGCGTGGCTTTCAGCCCGGATGGCCATTGGCTGGCTGCTGGGGATGCGGGCGGCGGTCTCCGGCTATGGGAGCTCGAGAAGACGGCCGTGGAACGAGCCCTGGCCGGGCATGAGAGCGGCCTCAGGTCAGTCGCCTTCAGCTCCGACAGCCGCCACCTGCTCTCGTGCGAGGCGGGCGGCCTGATCGTGCAGTGGGACACCAGGACCGGAAAACGCGACTTCGACCTCCGTCACCGTCACCACGAGAAGGGGGTCGCTGCGGGCGTCGTCGTCACGAACGGCTCGGAGCCCTTCATAGGCACGACCGCGACCTACGCTCCGGACGGCCAAACAATCGTATCCGTCGGGCAGGACCAGTGGGTGATGATCTGGGATGTCGCAGCTCGTCGACTGCGCGATCAGGTCCAGACCGGCACCAACCTCTTCGGATTCTCGATCAGCCCCGACGGCCGGGAGCTCGCCCTGGCGGGACAGTCGTCCGGGATCGAGATCCTCGACTTGGAGAATCCTCACGAGCCCCGCCGAGCCCTGCGCGGAGCGAGCACCCGCGTCGAAACCGTGGCGTTCAGCCCGGACGGGCGAACGCTCGCAATGGCCGGTTATGGCGGCGTGGCCAGACTGCTCGACGCGCAGAGTAGCCAGATCCACGACCTGTTCGACGACCGGATAAATCTATCGCCTTTCGCGCTGGCCTTCGGGGCGGGAGGACACATGCTGGCGATGGCCGTCGGCGATGAGATTCACGTGGTCCGTCAGGCCCGGAGCCTCGACGGCGAGACGGTAGCCGCGAGCCTGGGATCGATCCGCCGGCTCGCGGCCAGCCCCGACGAGCGGCTCCTGGCCCTGGGCCGCGAGGACGGCACGATCGTCGTGTGGGACGTGCCGGCCGGCCGCGTTCTTCAAACTCTGAGCGGGCATGGTTTGGGGGTGTTCGGCGTGGCTTTTGTGCCAGGGCCACGCGGCGCGCGGCTGGTTTCGGTGGGCGGGGACGGCCTGATCAAGATCTGGGACGCCGAGGCTGGAGGCCAACCCCTGTTCCCCCCGGCCGGCGGCACCGGAGCGGTCTACTCGGTGGCCGTCCGGCCCGACGGTCGGCAGATCGCCACGGGGGGGGAAGACGGCATGGTGCGCACCTGGGACCCTGCCACGGGGCGCGCCGACCTCCCTCCTCTCGACCACGGCGCCCTGGTCTCGGCCCTGGCCTATGACCGCACCGGCACGGCCCTGGCCTCAGGCGGCATGGATCGCACGGTTCGGGTCTGGTCCGCCACGTCCGGCCGGCGGCGCCTGGGGCCCCTGTCCCACTCGCACCAGCTCACGAGCCTCGCCTTCAGCCCCGACGGCCGGCTCCTGGCGGGAGGCGGTGGCGCAACGGACAAGGAAGGCAGCATCCTGATCTGGGATGCGTCCTCCGGCGCGATCTCCGCCCCGGTCGTGTGCCCGCGCGGGGTGGACTCCCTGAGCTTCAGCCGCGACAGCCGGCGGATCGCCACCTGCGGCTCCGACTCCGTCGTGCAGGTCTGGGATGCCACCGGGGGACATGAGACGCTGTCGCTGGACGGCCAAGGTGGCCGTGTCTCGGCCGTCCTCTTCGCCCCCCGTGCTCTGCGGCTGTACTCCGCCGGGCGCGACGGTGTCGTCAAGCTCTGGGACGGCGGCACGACCGCGCCTGCCAAGTGACCTGGGAGAGCGAGGCACTCAGTAGCGGTCGCTGCTGATGACCTCGCCGCCGCGGCGGGTCGTGAGCGCCTGATAGACGTGGAACTGGGCTCCTCCAGTGAGCTGGAACAACCCGTTGGAGTCCAGGATCACGCCCAGCGGAATGGCCGTCTGGTTGTCCATCGGCCATGAGTCGATCGTGTCTTTGATGAAGCGGACCGATCCATCGGCCATGGCAAAGTTGGCCCCGCCGGGATGGAAGCTCGACGCCGCGCCGATGTAGGCTTCGGTAAGACCGTCTCCGTATACGTTCTGGACCTTCCGCTGAGGGTTCAAAGGATAGAACGACGTGAAGATCGTATCACCATACCAGCCACAGGCCCAGCTTGGTCCATTGACGATCCGATCGTCATCGGTCAGCAGCCCAACCGCGTGCTCGCCGTGAGCGATCGTGTTGCTGGTGCCGTCGGTGATATCGGCGATCCGCACCGCGGTCCAGATAGTGGATCCAGGGATGCCGGCCCCGGGCGAACCCTCGTTGCGGAAGAACAGGCCGTTGCTCTGGTCCAGGACAGCCTGGGCGCGGCTGTGCCGGAACCAGGTCCCGGCGTTGCCCGCGTAGCTCGTGTACGCCTGGGGGAAAATGGTGTACGGGAAGAAAGGGTACCCGGGTGGCAAGTACAGGGCCTCGTTGAAGGAGTCGACCTGGGCCCCCATCGTGTCACTGGGGCAGACGTAGACCGATGGTCTGACTGGACCGGCGAACGTCGTGTTGGCGCCCGACCACGGGACGACCCAGTCGAAGTTCACGGCGTTGAAGAGGGGGACTTGCTCCAGGTAGGGGAGCAGGGCGACGTGATGGCCGGAGGTGCTGAAGGTGAACGTGAACTGGACACCCTGTGGATAGCAGCCATAGGCGTCGTGGTAGTTGCTCGACGCCAGAGCGATCTGCTTGAGGTTGTTGGTGCACTGCATGCGCCGGGCGGCCTCACGAGCTTGCTGCACGGCAGGCAGCAGCAGCCCGATCAGAATGGCGATGATCGCGATGACCACCAAGAGCTCGATCAGCGTGAAGCCTCGGCGCACCGGGCGGGATTGTCGTGGAGGGTACATGGCGGTCTCCTTTTACCGTTCACGGCGGCGGCCCGCCGCTGGATAAGGAATGAATGATTTCATCGCGAAGTCTTGCGGCCCTGCTTCTCACCGGAATTGTCGAACCTCTTCTTGAAGTTTTCCTTCGCCTTGGCCTGGGCCTTCGGCGAAACGGTCGCGTCTCCCCCGCCGAAGGAACACCCAGGAACGGAAAAGCCCAGGAGGCCGGCCACGCAAGCCAGCAGGACGAGCATTCCCAGGATTCGAGGCGATCGCCTGGTTGAACACATTCGGAGTGGCTCCGCGGGTTGAGGTCACGGGGAACTCGCCGCGTTGCAAGCAGCCGACTCGGTCGCGGGACCGGCGGTCGAGACCCGCAGCAGCGTCACGAGTCGATCATCGGGGATCTGCATGGCGACCTGCCCACATTGAGAGCAGTCCAGGAGATGCCCCTCAACCCTCGCCATCGCCTTCCGGTCGAGCCGGCCCAGGACGAATCGTCCGAGGGTCTCAGAGTCAGGATGCTCGGAAGGGGTCATCGTCGCGGTCTCCTTGGCTTGATCGGGTGTCATGAGGATCAGCTCTCTACCGACATAAGGGAAAGCAGTGCAAGCGCCCGATCCTTTCACGGCCCCTCAAAAAACATCCACCAGCCCGGCCGCCTTTTCCCGTAACCTCTTGAGAACGCGTGACTTGGCAATCAAGACGGCGTTTACCGAAATCCCCAGATCCTGGGCGACATCCGAGGCCGGCTGGCCGTCCTGGACTTGGCGTTCGAAAGCTCTCCAGGTCGCCGGCTGGAATTCGAGCCGGATCGACTTGAGCAGGGTCTTGGTGACGTGCCGGTCGTGTTCTTCATCCCAGGACTCACAGAGCGCGCTGGTCGGATCGGCCAGTTGCGCGAGGGCCTCGCGCAGGTCCGGGCCGCCCGCGGACGCCAGCCGGGCGTCCCGTTTCTCCCAGTATGCCCGCAGGCGATGGACCGTGATCGTCCGGAGCCAGGCCCGGAACGCGCCTGGCCGCTGGTTGTGATCGAACCCGGGCAACTCCCGGACGAGCGTGGTCATGACCTCCTGGACCAGATCCTCGGCATCGGCCCGCTGCGCGACGTGAGGACGGACCCATCTCTCGATCAAGGGCTCGTAAAGCTCCGTCAGACGACGCCAGGCCGCCTGATCCGAGCGGTCGCGCGCCTTGACCAGGAGACTCTTCGAGGTGAGAGGATTGGCCACGGTCCGGAACCTCGCACGTTAAGAGGACCGACCTCGACGGCATCCTGAGTTGCCCGCTCCATGAGATCCGATCAACCGACGATATCGGGAGCTCGGCCAAGTCCAGAAGTAGCGAAGCGGTTCTGAGAATAAAGACTATACATTCCAATTCATTTCATGGTCAATAATTACCTGATACAACGCTCGTTTCACCCATTCCGAGCCGCTTGCGCTTGTCCGCCAGACCCCGTGTGATCGGCCGCCGTTCGGGAGAGCTGGAAGTCGGCCGCCGTGGGGTGATGAAAAGTTGCTCTTGCATCGGTTGAGTGCTCATCCCGGTTTCGCTGCGCGCGTTCCCCCGCTTCGAACACGCCGTCGTCTTTCCCCCCCTTCGCAACAAAGGGGGGTTAGATTCTACCTCCGTCGGATGTTTGCGCCGTGCGCGCATCTTAGGTCGGGCTGTGGCGGGCGCGGAACCGTGCCGTAGGGTGGGTCGAGCTGCGACTCGTCGCGGCGAGGCCCACCGCGCGGGCTGTGGCGATCGGTGGGCCTCACGATGCTGAGCATCGTTCGACCCACCCTACATCCGGTTGCGGCGCGGCCGCGTTAGGAGGGGAATAGGCAGCCGCCTCGGAAATCGAGTTGGCCTGCTCGGCCCATGCCACTTCCGCCTGATAACGCTGTCGAAGCATACTGAAACTTGCCCCGTCCACCCCCCCTGGCCCCCCCTTCGCAAGGGGGGGAAAGGTGTCTGCTCCGCTTCCAGACACTTGCGGCGGTAAGCATGCGTTTACGCCCACTCCTTCACGGTTCGACTCCCCGCGAGTGCAACAAAAACACAAGTCCGACTTGCCCACACACAGGCCAGTCAAGACCAACTTGTCACCGCGCCACCCCCGCCGTCCCAAGACCGTCAGGGGTTCTTCTCGACGCCGATGATGACGCGATTGCCCAAGACTCGAAGCGCCTTCGCGATCTCGTTGACCTGCGTCTTGCGTGAGACATCCAGGAGCCGGTGTGCAACTTGAAGGGATCGTCTGACAGTGGCTCGGATCATCTCACGGCCCCTCAAAAAACATCCACCAGACCGGCCGCCTTTTCCCGTAACCTCTTGAGCACGCGCGACTTGGCGATCAAGACGGCGTTAACCGAAAGGCTCAGTTCCCGGGCAACCTCCGAGGCCGGCTGGCCGTCCTGGACCTGGAGCTCGAAGGCTCGCCAGGTCGCCGGCTGGAATTCCAGCCGGATCGACGCGAGCAGTCTCTTGGTGACGTGCCGGTCGTGCTCCTCATCCCAGGATTGGCTCAGCTCGCTGGTGGGATCGGCCAGTTGCGCCAGGGCCTCGCGCAGGTCCGGGCCGCCCGCAACCGCCGGCCCGGCGTCCCGCTTCTCCCAGTAAGCACGCAGGCGATGGATCGTGATCGTCCGGAGCCAGGCCCGGAACGCGCCGGTACGCTGGTTGTGATCGAACCCGGGCAACTCCCGGACGAGCGTCGTCATGACTTCCTGGACCAGATCCTCGGCATCGGCCCGCTGCGCGACGTGCGGACGGACCCATCTCTCGATCAAGGGCTCGTAAAGCTCGGTCAGACGACGCCAGGCCGCCTGATCCGAGCAGTCGCGCGCCTTGGCCAGGAGACTCTTCGATGTGAGAGGATTGGCCACGGTCCGGAACCTCGCATCTGAAGAGGATCGAACTCGACGGCATCCCGAGTTGCCCGCACCTTGAGTTACGATCAACCAACGAGATCGGGAGCTTGGCCAAGTCCGGGGGTAACGAAGCTGTTCTGAGAATGAAGACTATACAATCCAATTTATTTCATGGTCAATAATTACCTGATGCATAGCTCGATTTAGCCATTTCGAGCCCCTTTCAGCAGAGCCCTGAAAGGGCGTCACAAGGACCGGCTCTCTGCCTCAATGGCAAGTGAGGAGCGGTACCGCCGGGCTTGAACACCATGTTTCGCCCTTTCAGGGCACAGGTCATCACGTTTTCCATATCCCAGGGCGTTGCCCTGGGCTGTTATGTTAATGCCCCTTCGGGGCGAAATCAAAAAAGCGCAACTTCAAAACGCTCAGGCCAGGATCTTCTTCACAACTTGGCCGGCGACGTCGGTCAAGCGGAAGTCGCGGCCCTGGAAGCGGTAGACGAGCCGGAGATGGTCGATCCCGAACAGGGCGAGGATCGTGGCGTGCAGGTCGTGCACGTGGACGACGTCTTGCACCGCGGCGTAGCCGAATTCGTCGGTTGCCCCGTGGCTGATTCCCCCCTTGATGCCGCCGCCGGCCAGCCACATCGAGAAGCCCTTGATGTGGTGGTCCCGGCCGTCGCCTTGAGCCATCGGGGTCCGGCCGAATTCGCCGCCCCAGATCACCAGGGTCTCGTCGAGCATGCCGCGCCCTCTCAGGTCCTTGATGAGGGCGGCGGCCCCTCGGTCCACCTCGGCGGCGGTCCCCTTGACGTGTTGCTTGACGGCGCCGTGATGGTCCCAGTCGCGATGGTAGAGCTGAATGAACCGCACGCCGCGCTCCGCCAGCCGGCGGGCCAGCAGGCAGTTGGCCCCGAATGAGCCGTCGACTCCCTCGATACCATACATCTCCAGGACGTGCTTCGGCTCGGTGCGCAGGTCGATCAATTCGGGTACGCTGGTCTGCATCCGGAAAGCTGTCTCGTAGGCCGCGATCCGGGTCGCGATCTCGGGGTCATCGACGACTTCGTCCTCGATCGAATCGAGCGCACGGACGGCGTCCACGACGTCGCGCTGCCGCTCGGGCGTGGTCCCCTTGGGCCGGCCCATGTAGAGGACCGAGTCACCCTTGGAGTAAAAGCGCACTCCCTGGAACCGGCTGGGCAGGAACCCGCTGTGCCATTGCCGCGAGGCGATCGGCTGGGCCTGGCCGAAGTGACCGTCCGAGGTGAGCACCACGAAACCGGGCAGATCGTCGCTCTCGCTCCCGAGTCCGTAGTTGATCCACGATCCCATCGCCGGCCGGCCGGAGATGGTCGTGCCCGTGTTCATGAAGGTATGGGCCGGGTCGTGATTGATCGCGTCGGTGACCATCGAGCGGATGATGCACAGCTCATCGGCGACCGTGGCCAGGTTCGGGAAGATCGTGCTCAGCTCCTGCCCGCTGGCACCGCAACGTTGGAACGGGTGCTGGGGGCCCAGGCAGACCAGCTTCGCCCCCTGGAGCTGTGCGATCGGCATGCCGCGCGTGAACGACCCGGGCATCGGCTGGCCGTTCATCTTGGCGAGGACCGGCTTGTAGTCGAGCGTCTCGAGGTGCGACGGTCCGCCGGCCATGTACAGGTAGATGATCCGTTTAATTCTGGGGGCGAACGGCAGCGGGCGGGCCGCGCCGATCCAGCGGCCGGGCTTCGGGGACGCGCCGCCGGGCCCTTTCGAGTCGGCCCCGCGCAAGAGCGCCGGGTCGAGCAGCGAGGCCAGGGCCAGCGTCCCGATTCCCGTTGCCGAGCGGCCCAGGAACGCGCGGCGCTGGAGAACAACCGGCGAGAAATCGTTGTCGAGGATCGGCACGGCTCAGCTCCGGGTGATGGTTTCCTGCAGGTTCAAGAGCACACGGGCGATCGAAGTCCAGGCGGCCAGCTCGGCCGGATCGATGCCGGGGGGTGAAGGTGCGTCGCCCTCGCCGAGCAGGGCGCGGGCCGCGGCGGGATCTCGCTTGTATTGATCGTGGTGCTTGGCCAAAAGGCCCAGGAGCACTGAGACCTCCCTCGGCCGGGGCGTGCGCGACAGCGCCAGGCGGAAGCCGCGCTCCAGGCGGGCTTCTTGGCCGGGGCCGCCCTCGCGGATCATCCGCGCCGCGAAGGTCCGCGCGGCCTCGACGTAAGTGGGGTCGTTGAGCAGGACAAGGGCCTGGAGCGGCGTGTTCGACCGCGGCCGATGCACGACGCATTCCTCCCGCGTCGACGCATCAAAGGCCAGCAGGCTGGGATGGAGGAAGGTGCGCTGCCAGTACGTGTACAGGCCGCGGCGGTACTGGTCCTCCCCCTTGTCGGCAACCCAGTCGCGCTTGGGGAAATTGAGGAAGACCCAGTAGCCCGGCGGTTGATAGGGCTTGACGCTGGGCCCGCCGATCCTGTCGGAGAGCAAGCCGGCCACGGACAGGGCGTTGTCGCGGACGAGCTCGGCGTCGAGCCGGACCCGGCTCTGGCGTGCCAGCCAGCGGTTGGCCGGATCGCGCAGCCGGGCCTCCTCCGCGACGATCGACGACTGGTGGTAGGTCTTCGACATCACCATCCTCTTGAGCATGGCCTTGACGTTCCAACCGCTGCCCTGGAACTCACTCGCCAGCCAGTCGAGCAACTCGGGATGAGTGGGCCAGGACCCCTGGGAACCAAAGTCGTCGAGCGTCGCCACCAGACCCTGGCCGAAGACCAGCATCCACAGCCGGTTGACCATGACCCGCGCTGGCAGAGGATTGTTCGCGGCGACCAGCCACCGCGCCAGGTCGAGCCGCGACGGCGGGCGGTCCGCGACCCCCAGCGGGGGAAGCGCACCGGGCACGCCGGGCGTCACGGCCGGCCCCGATTCGCTCATCCAGTTCCCGCGCGGCAGAACGCGCATGACTCGGGGTGGGACCGCCGTGGAAACCAACGAGCTGGGAATCCGCTGCCGCAACGCGCCCAGCCGCTGGTCCAGCCCGGCCAGCCGGCGGCGCTCGTCTTCCGTGGGTTTCTTGATCGCCTTCAGGGGCGCGCGCTCGTCCTCGATCCGCTTGAGCGCCGCGGCTTGCTCGGGCGTGGGGAACGAGGTCGGCTCCTGGACGCCGACCGCGGTTTCCTTGACGTCGGCGAAGAACGCGGCCAGGCTGTAGAATTCGCGGGTCGTGAACGGGTCGAACTTGTGGTCATGGCATTCGGCGCAGCCCAAGGTGGCCCCCAGCCAGACGGTCGATACGTTTCGCACGCGGTCCGCGGAATACTTGGCCACATATTCCTTGGCCTGGGCTCCCCCTTCCTGCGTGGTCTGGAGCAGGCGGTTGTAGCCCGAAGCGATGCGCGTCAGATCGGTCGCCGCCGGGAGCAGGTCGCCGGCGAGCTGCTCGATCGTGAAACGATCGAACGGCTTGTTCTCGTTGAACGAGCGGATCACGTAGTCGCGGAACAGGTACAGATCGACGTGATTGTCGCCGTGGTAGCCGGTCGTGTCGGCGAACCGGACCAGGTCGAGCCAGAAGATGGCCATCCGTTCCCCGAAACGGGGCGAGGCCAGCAGCCGGTCGACCAGGCGCTCGTAGGCGTCGGGCCGGGCGTTGCTCTCGAACGCATCCACCTCCTGCGTCGTGGGCGGCAATCCGGTCAGGTCGAAGCTGAGCCGGCGGATCAGGGTCGTCCGTCCGGCCTCGGGCGACGGCTCCAGCCGCTGCTCGGCGAGCCCGGCGAGGATGAACCGGTCGATGTCGCCCGCGGCGGCCTGTTCGGCGGGCCCGGTTGGAACCACCGGTCGCTCGGGGGGAAGATAAGCCCAGTGCCCCTTCCACTCGGCCCCCTCGAGGATCCAGCGCCTGATCAGGCTGACCTGGTCGGGTGTCAAGCAGCCTCCGCTCTTGGGCGGAGGCATCCGGAGGTCCTCGTCTTCCGCGGTGATCCGGAACAGCAATTCGCTCTCGTCGGGTTGGCCCGGCACGACGATCGTCGTGTCGTCGGCGGTCCGGAACAAGCCGTCGCGGCGGTCGAGCCTCAGGCTGGCCTTGCGTTTCTTGAGATCAGGGCCATGGCATTGATAACACGATTCCGAGAGGATCGGGCGGATCTGCCGGTTGAAGTCGACCCGGCCGGGGCCACTGTCCGCTCGGGCGATTGCGGGCAACAGAACCAAGGCACACGCGGACCACCACGTAGAAAGCGTTCGGCTGGATCTCATCGTCGGCTCCTCTCTTTCGTCCAGGATATCGTGGTTTTCGGGTTGTTTCAAATCCTTGGCGGACCGAAAATCGACATCGTCGTATTATCGTCCGACGATCGTTCAACCGCTCGACGTCTCGCGCGAAGGCCATCATGCCCACGACGATCAAGGAAAGAGTGCCCTCCCCCACGCGGGAGTATACCTATCGTGACCGCCTGCTCTTCGTCTCGCGCGGCAGCCCGCTTCCAGCGGGCGCGATCGCGACTCCCACGGGAATCAATTTCGTGTTGCTTTGCCGGCACGGAACGGCGGTCTGGCTCATCCTTTCGGAGCCCTGCGACGGCGACATCTATGCCGAGATCCCACTTGACCCGCTCCTGAACCGGACCGGTGACCATTGGCACGTCCGCGTCGATAATCTGCCCGAGGAGTTCTGTTACGGCTACCGCGTCGACGGCCCGAAGGACAACGGCCACCGCTACGATCCCCGGAACGTCCTCCACGACCCGTACTCACGGGCCTTGTCTTGCGGCCGTCAGTGGGGATCGACGGGCGACCTGCCGCGCCGCAGCCTGATGGCCGAATCGATGATCGAGCGGCCGTACGCCGTCAACCTCCGAACGCCGCTGGAAGACACGATCATTTATGAAGTACACGTTCGAGGCTACACGATCGACCCGAGATCGGGGGTCCGTTATCCCGGCACCTATGCCGGTCTGGCCGAGAAAACAGCCGAGCTCAAGAAGCTCGGGATCACCGCCGTCGAGTTGCTGCCGATCGATGAGTTCGACGAGAACGACTGCCGCTTCGTCAATCCGATGACGGGCGAAAGGCTGCGGAACTTCTGGGGTTACAACCCGATCGCCTTCTGCGCGCCCAAGGCGGCCTATGCCCACAATCCCGAGCGATTCGCCCCCTGGCACGAGTTCAGCTCGATGGTCCACGAGTTCCACGAAGCCGGGATCGAGGTGTATTTGGACGTCGTCTTCAACCACACCGCCGAGGCGGGCGATGACGGACCGACTTACAGCTTCCGCGGAGTGGACAACACGCTCTTCTACATGCTGGACGAACGTGGTGGCTACTTGAACTTCAGCGGGTGCGGCAACACCTTCAGCAGCAACCATCCGGTGGTTCGCAACTACGTGCTCGAATGCCTGCGGAACTGGGTCGTCGAGGGGCGGATCGACGGTTTCCGTTTCGATCTTGCCTCCGTGCTGGGCCGGGACCGGCGCGGTAACGTGCTGATTGAACCGCCCGTCATCAACCGCATTTCCGAGGACTCGTTACTCCGCGACACCAAGCTGATCGCCGAGCCCTGGGATGCGGCCGGGCTCTATCAACTCGGGGACTTTCCCGGCCAGGGGCGGTGGTCGGATTGGAACGGCCGTTATCGCGACGACGTCCGGCGATTCTGGCGCGGCGATCCCGACATGACCTCGGCCATGGCCACGCGGCTGTGCGGCAGCGACGACCTCTACTGGGACCGGGGCCCGCTCCATTCCATCAACTTCATCTGCTGCCACGACGGCTTCACCTTGTACGACCTGGTCTCGTACAACGCGAAACACAACGAGGCCAACGGCGAGGGAAACCGTGACGGCACCGACGCCGACTGGAGCTGGAACTGCGGCGCCGAGGGACCGACCGACCTGCCGGCCGTGCTCCGGATCAGGAGCCGGCAAGTCCGGAACCTGATCACGACCCTCATGGTTTCGCAGGGTGTGCCCATGATCCTGGCGGGCGACGAATTCCTGAATACCCAGCACGGCAACAACAACGCCTGGTGTCAGGATAATCCCCTCGGTTGGGTCGACTGGTCGTCGCGGGAGCGAAACGCGGGCTTCCTCCGGTTCGTCCGGATGATGATCGCGCTGCGGAAAGCACATCCCGTCCTGAGGCGCCGCACGTTCTTCACAGGCGAACGAGCTGGACATCCGCCGGAAATCGTCTGGCACGGCACTCACCCCGCCGAGCCCGACTTCTCCGCCGTCAGCCATTCGCTGGCTTTCGCACTGGACGGCCGGCGCTCGGACCGGCCCAACGTGGTCGATCGCGACATCTACGTCGCCATGAACGCTTACACGGAACCGCTCGATTTCAACATCCCGGCCGCGCCGTCGGGCCGCCCCTGGCGCCGGGTCGTCGACACGGCGCTTCCTTCACCCGAGGACATCGTCGCCGACGATGAAGGCCCCCGCGTACCCGTCCTCAAGGTCTATCGCGTGCAGGCGCACGCGACGATCATCCTTGTCTCGGAAGGATGAAGGATGAAGGGGGTACGATGACGGATGAATCAGACGGGCGCTTCGAATAGACACCCTGATTGCTGGATTGTTGGGGAAAACTGTGCCGATCCTGCGTGAACGCACCCCAGCCCTGCGCGGCGATGGCGGGTCGACGGGCATGACCTGTTCTTGGTGAACCACGGTCCGACCGATTGCCGGCGCGATTCCGACGAGAATGCCGATCGAGCCCGGGAGGTGGCCGCAACGAGTCCGCGCCGAAGTGCTGGGGGGACGGTAGACGGACGGACGGGCACTCTTCCGGCTCAAAGGGTGTGACCGACGAATGATTTTACTCCCAGGCGGTCGGGTGCGCCGTTTCTGGCACCCTCTCCCGTGGGAGAGGGCTGGGGTGGGCTGATGAAAACAGGGCACGATTTTGGCGTTTTGGGCTTGCTCGTGTTGTTTGAATCTGTGGCGCATTCGGGCCTGAAGGCCAAGGCGAGGCGGCTGCGGCGAGCCGCACCAAGTTAGATTTCGGGGGGGGTGAAGACCATCTGGGAACCGACCCATACCGCTCGCCGCCCGAAGTGAGAAATTGGCGATCCCGGGAGCGCCGCCGACCCGGCCGCTTTTGCGCGGGCCAGACG
>JBIOJM010000094.1:0-29121 GCA_044450785.1 Isosphaerales bacterium | reverse complement strand
CGACGTTCCGTGACTTTCAAGCCGCCATCCAAGAGGTTCTGGACGGTCTGACGACCAAGTATGCCGAGCCACTGGCCTCGTTGATGACGCTCAATTTCCAGCAATTCGATGATGTCGCACTTATGGCCGCGTAAGGTATAAATCGCCTCCCCTTGCGCCAGCCGGACGGCGTGGCGGGCGTGTTCGAGGGCCTCGGCTGGGTTTCGGAGCGGCTTCGGCCCCGTCAACAGGAGCCAGGCCAGGTTGTTGCGGGTCACGGCGACATCGGGCGACCGCCGAGACGCCTCGCGAAGTACGCCGATGGCTTCGCCGATTTTGCCCGCCTGCTGGAACTGCCGCGCCTGCTCGAGAAGCGATTGCACCTCGCCGCCCGAGTCACCCATGTCGACGATGAGCTTGAGCGGAGCGGCTGGCGCGTTTGCAGTCACCGTTTCTGTTTCGGGATACGCGGGTGCGTCCCAGTCCAGGCCCATTTCGGCAAGCTTGCGCCGGATGGACCGCAGGTCCCAGACGTGCACGGCCGGTGGGTCGTTGGTGGTCACCACCAGGCGCGACCCGTCGGGGCTGAATGTCACAAATGCCACGCCGCACAGGTCGGGGCTTTCGAGTCGCGCGAGCGTGCGTCCTGTCTCGGTCTCGACCAGGCGGAGGACCTTGCTCGGATCCACGGCGACCACCAGGCGGCCGTCGGGTGAAAAACAGCCACCGTCGCCGCCGATTTCCCGCGCCTCGCGCCAGGTGCCGACGGTCCAGAGCCGGCACGGAGAATGCCCCGTCAAGAGCCATTTCCCATCGGGGCTGCAGAGCACCCCCGAGGCATAATCGATGGGCAGTTCCTTCACCTTCTTACCGTCGCGGATGCGCCAGACCTGGACGCCGCGAGAGCCGTGCGTGCCGGTCGCCAGCCATTCCCCGTCCGGGCTGACCGCAACGGAGCGGCAGTCGTCGAGCGGCCCCACCTGGAACGCCCGCTCGGGAGTCAGGACATGGGCGTGACTGTAGTGTGCCAAGGCGACGATCCGGCCCAGCCGGTCCTCGGCGATGTCACAATCGCTGGACGGCAAAGACAGCCGGCTCGGGGGGCCGATATGAACAACGCCCCGCTCCTGGTCCACCCGAACCGGCCAGCGCGCCGCGCCGAGCGAGCCATTCGTAAGCAAGCCACCCGACTCTTCGAACAGACTACGCCATGCACGCCCGATACCCAGGAAACCGAGGTCCGTGCCCTGAGCCAGGTCCCAAAGCACCACGCCCTGTTCCGTACCGACGGCCAGCACCCGCCCATCATGCCGGATCGACGCACTGTAGTAGTAGATCGGCTGGCTCGTGGCGTGGGCCAACGTGCGGTATTCGACGGCGGGATCGACCTGGTACGGGGTCAGTTTGTCCTCGAATGAAACGACGATTCGTCCGTCTTGGCTGAATTCAGGGTAGGACCAGGTGGTCAAGGTTAGCCAAGGCCGGCCCAGGACCGCGTCCCAGAACCTCAGCCTCCGTTCCCAGCCGTTGCTGGCCAGCAGTGTGCCGGCGGGGTGGAACGCCGCACGCCGGCTGAGATGGCCTTCGAGGGTCGCCTTCCGGGCGCCGGTCGCGGCGTCCCAGAGGTAGATTTTCAAATCGTCGCACGGCGTTGCCAGCGCGGAGCCGTCGGGGCTCCAGGCGACGCTGCCTCCGGTTGTGGGCAGTGGGATCGACCGTACCAGCCGCCCTGACCGCGCTTCAAGAATCCGGCATGTGCCGTGTGTTTGTTCGTTGTACACGACCGCGATTTCAGTCAAGTCCGGACGAAAGACCAGGTCTCTCGGCGGTGCCGGCAAGCGCCCGCGCATGGTGGCCTGACCTGTCGCCAGGTCGTACACGACGAGCTCGCCATCGTTATGACCAACACCGATCCGCCGGCTGTCCCGGCTGAATCTGGCCGAATTCCCTTCTACTGGCCCCGGGTCTATCAAAGAGACCGTGCCCCACTCGATGTCCCAAACCGTCAGGGCATTGCCTGGAACATGCGTGGTCGCCAGGTAGCGGCCGTCGGGGCTGAAGCCGAAGACAAAGAACTCGCGATCGCCCCGGGCCTGGAAGCGGGCGATCTCCTGGTCGTCTGTGACACGGCGGACTTGGATCGTCCCATCCCGGAACCGCAGCGCGTAGCGGGTCATCGTCGAGTCGAAAGCCGTGGCGATGACTCCGGCGGGCTGGGTGATGACTCGCCCGCTGGGTTTCAGATCGGGCAGCGCCATGCAAGCGATCGCTTGATCTCGCAAGGGCTCGAGCCGCTCGCGACCCAGCTTCAGGTCCCTGGCGATCGCGGCCGCCTGGGCCAGGGCGTCGAGGCCGCCGAATCGCTGTCCCATCTGGTGGCTGAAGCGACCGGCGCGAGCCCGGTCCTGCAAAGCCCCGAAGAGCTGCAAACGGGTATCGACCTCCGCGAGCCGGATGCGCCGATTATCCATGACGACCTGTTGGTTCCTGTCGCGGTAGATGAAGGCCGCGACGGTCGAAACGACGGCGAGAATCGTCGTCAGCACCACGGCGGTGATGTTGGCCGTGGCCAGCCCGGGGTTCCGCTTGCACCACCGCCAGAACTGCTGGTAGGACGGGATCGGGCGCGAACGGATCGGCCGGTTCTCGACAAATCGCCGCAACTCGGCGGCAAGTTCCTCGGCGCTCGCGAACCGGTGGTTCGGGTCCTTGGCAAGCGCTTTGAGGACGATTGTCTCCAGGTCACGAGGAATCCTGCGATCGACCTGCCGGGGCGGCACCGGTGGGTCGTTCTCGATCCGGTGAATCAACTTGAGCTGGTCGCTTCCCTCGAACGCCGGACGCAAGGTCAAGAGCTGGTAAAGCGTCGCACCCAGCGCGTAGAGGTCGCATCGACGGTCCGAGAGGCCCCGGAACCGCTCCGGGGCCATGTACCGCAAGGTCCCGACCAGGTCCTGCGACTGCGAGAGGTCGTCCCCCTCCTCGAATTTGGCCAGGCCGAAGTCGGTGACCCAGATGTTTCCCAGCGAATCCAGGATCAGGTTGGGCGGCTTGATGTCGCGGTGCAGGACGCCTCGCTTGTGCGCGTACGCCAGGGCGTCGGCGACCTGGGCGCCCAGCCGGGCGACTTCGCGATAGTAACGAACATCGGCCTTGCCGATCAGCGAGCTGGTTGCGTCGGGAGCGGGCATTCTCTCAGGATCGGGGCTGGTTCCCGAATCGGGAGGCAGCTCATGAGGGGGACGCATCCGGGCTTCGGCCTGGCGCAATTCGGACGCGCAGCCACCCGTCGCCGTGCCCAGGTCCGCCGCCTCCACCACGCGAGCGACGGTCACCTCGGAAGGAGGTAGGGTGTCTTGCTCGCGCGGGATCTCATCGGCGCCGGGCGTCGCAAACCGGCCGGTCAGGAGCCCCAGCGTGACGGTGTGTCTCAGGGAATTCGTCGCGCACCGCGCCTTGTCCTCCCCGGCGGCGTCATCGCCCGCGGGGCGGCTACCCACGTGACACGTCAAGGTCACACTATCCCCGTTGGGCAATCCCTCTTTCTCAAGTCGGAGCTGGCGGAGGTCGTCCAGGACCTTGTCCAGGCTCTGTCCGGCGATGTACTGCATGGCGTAATAGCAGACGCCTTCGTGCTCGCCATAGTCGAAGACGCTGACGATGTTGGTGTGGTGCAATCTGGCCGCCGAGCGGGCCTCGACGTGGAATCGGCGAATGTAGTTCGGGCGGTTGCGATACTGCGGATGCATCACTTTGAGCGCCACGTGGCTGCGGAGCGACTCGCGAACCGCTTCGTAAACCACCCCCATGCCGCCCTCGCCGAGATAGCGGAGGATCCGGTAGTCGCCCAACTGCGCGGGCAGGCTGCCGCGAGCGGCCGGTACCGACGCGGCCAAGGACCCATTACGCTCTTGCCGCGCCGGCTTGAACTGTTCCACCAGGGCCAGCGCGGGAAACAGCTCGCGGATGTCGTCGGCATGTTCGGGGTATCGCTCGACGTATTCATTGAGCGACGGATGCTCGCCGCGGCGAAGCCGAGCGGCGAACTCCTCGGCCAGCCGCTCGAAGGGATTGCGGTCCGGGGTCGATTCGCTCATGGTTCATCCCTCGCTCTCCTCGAATTCACCGATGGGGTCGGGCGGCTTCCGAGTCGTCACCAAGTTCGAGCACCGGGGCCAGGATCTCCTTGAGCGGGCGCAACGCCCGAACGTAACGGTTGCTGGCCGCGGCCTTGTGCAAGCCCAGGACGGCGGCCGTCTCGCTGTTGCTCAGCTCCTCGAAGTGCCTCAAAGCCAGGATCTCGCGGTCGATCGGGTCCATGGCGTTGAGCGCGTTCTGGATCCGGATCTGGACCTCGGCCCGCATCGCGGCCCGGCTCGGAGTCGTCAGCCGGCCGAGGAGCTGGGCTGCCAGGGACCGGGAGTCGGCCGAGGGCAGCGGCCCGTTGTGGAGCGAAACCTCACGCCCCGCGTCGCGACCCTTCACTCCGAGGTGAATGCGGTGCAGCGTGCTGAGCCGCTGGGCGGTCAGGAATCGGAGCCAGAGGAACGGCGGCATCGCCGGATCGGCCGCGTACTCGACCAGGCGCCGCGTGGCGTCCAAGAATGCCTCCTGGATCACGTCGGAAGGGTCGATGCGCCCCTGCAACCGCCGGTCGAGCCGAAGCTGTACCATCCGCCGGAGTCGCTCGCGATGCGCGCCGAATAACTCCCCGAGCGCGTGCTGCTCACCCGCGCGAATGCGGCGCAACAGGGCTTGATCGGCGTCGGGCTCGCTGGTCATGTCGATTCCCCCAAGATGATAACCGCGCGCGGCTGTCGATCGTAAACCGGTCGACCGGGAAAATCGTCCCCCGCATTTGTAGAATCGGTTCGAACCTTTCGAGCGCGTCCCACGATAGGATTCTGTCGGACGCATTTCACTCCCACGGAGGGTCCGTGCTCAGACGGAGTTGTTTGAAGGGAGCATCAACGATGAAGGCGAATTGGAAGTCGTTGGCGTTGGCGGGTATAGGGGCGATTGGCTGCTTCGCTCTCGGTGCCGGGCCCGCACGTGCTCAGGGGTTCTCGTTCGGCTACTCGGGCCCGGGGGGGTCGGTCGGCGTAACGACCGGCGGATACGGCTATTACGGCGGCGGATACTACGGGGGTTACCCCGTGGCGCCCGGCCCGCTCGTGGTGCCGCCGGTTGTCCCGTTGGTTGTGCCGCGGCCGTTTTATGGTCCGCGGCCGTTCTATGGTCCACGGCCGTTCTATGGTCCGCGGCCGTTCTATGGTCCACGGCCGTACGGGCGGTACCGCCCTTACCGATAATCCCAACGCGGCTGATCCGCAACAGGTCGTAGGGTGGGTCGAAACGATGCTCCGCATCGTGAGGCCCACCGATCGCCACGGCTCTCCCGGTGGGCCTCTCCGCGACGTGTCGCGGCTCGACCCACCCTACCCTTCGCTTCCGCAGGAACCACTCCCGCCCAAAGATGCGCGCGGTGCAGAGATCGTACGGAGGTAGAATCTATCGGTACTGAGCAGATCACGATCGCTCTCAGCAGGGAGCTGGGACGAATTCCTGCATGAGAGTCTCGTGAACCGGCGCGCGAGTGTCATGTTCGCAGGTGCGCCTTCAGGAACGACCCGGTGTGCGAGGCCTTGCAAGCGGCGACTTGCTCCGGCGTGCCCGTCACCACCAATTCACCGCCTGCATGCCCGCCCTCCGGCCCCAGGTCGATCACGTGGTCGGCCGTCTTGATCACGTCCAGGTGGTGCTCGATCAAGAGCACCGTGTGCCCGGCGTCCACCAGCCGATTCAACGACTCCAGCAGCTTCTCCACGTCCGCCAGGTGCAGACCGGTCGTCGGCTCGTCGAGGATGTACACGGTGTGCTTCGATCGCTGCAGCTTGCTCAGCTCCGTGGCCACTTTGATCCGCTGCGCCTCGCCCCCGGAAAGCGTGGTCGCCGACTGGCCCAGGGTCAGGTATCCGAGGCCGAGGTCGTTCAGCACCTCGATCTTCTTGCCCACCACCGGCTCGGCCGCGAAGAATACCGCCCCCTCCTCGACCGACATGTTCAGCACGTCAGCGATGGTCTTGCCGCGCAGCGTGACCTCGAGCGTCTCGCTGTTGAACCGCGCCCCCTTGCAGGCGCCGCATGTCACCTCCACGTCCGGCATGAAGTAGAGCTGGGTCGTGATCACCCCCTCCCCCTGGCACTCCTCGCACCGGCCTCCCTTGACGTTGAAGCTGAACCGCCCCGCCTTGTAGCCGCGCTCCACCGACAGCCGCGCCTGCGTGAACAGGTCGCGAATCGCGTCAAAGAAGCCGACGTAGGTCGCGGCGTTCGACCGGCTGTTCCGTCCAATCGGCGATTGATCGATGTTGACCACCTTGTGCACGTGCTCGACACCGTCCACGCCATCGTGCTCGCCGGGTAGCGTACGGGTGTCCACAAGCCGCTTCCACAGCGCTTTGTAGAGCACCTCATTGACCAGCGTGCTCTTGCCCGAGCCGGATGCGCCGGTGATCGCCACCAGCTTACCCAGGGGGAACGTCACGTCGAGCGTTTTGAGGTTGTTCTCCCTGGCCCCGCGCACGGTAAGCGTCTTGCCTTGCCTTTTCGCCGCTGCTTGGGGGTGGCGATCGAGCGCTTGCCCGAGAGGAACTGCCCGGTCGGCGACGCCTCGCACGTGAGCACGTCATCGATCGTTCCCTGCACCACCACCCGGCCGCCATGGACGCCTGGACCGGGACCCATCTCCACCAGGTGGTCGGCGGCACGGATGGTGTCCTCGTCGTGCTCCACGACGATGACCGTGTTGCCGATGTCGCGCAGGCTCTCCAGCGTGGCGATCATCTTCACGTTGTCTTTGGGGTGCAGGCCGATGCTCGGCTCGTCAAGCACGTAGAGCATTCCCATCAGCCCCGACCCGATTTGCGTGGACAGACGGATCCGCTGCGACTCACCGCCGGAAAGCGTGCCCGAGCGACGGTTGAGGTTGAGGTAGTCCAATCCGATGCCCAGGAGCAGCTCCAGCCGGCCGCGGATCTCCTTGAGCACCTGCCGGCCGGCGTCGGCGCCGCGGCCGGCCGGCTTGATGGTGCCCAGGAACGCGTGGAGCTCATCGAAGTTGAGCTGGCCGAATTCGTGGATGGTCTTGCCGGCAATGGTGAAGCAGAGCCTTGTGGCCCTGACCCGCGCGCCATTGCAGTCGGGGCAGGTGTGCTCGACCATCACGTTGTCGAGCCAAGCCTCCATCCCAGAGTTTGCTTCGCCGCGTTGGCGGTAACGGCGGTAGCGCCGCTCGATCCGCCGGGCGATTCCGCCGAAGCCGACCTCCTTGCCCTCCCAGTCGTCGCGGCTGCCCTTCGCCTCCGGCGGCGGAAAGAGCACGATTTTCTTCAGGTCGATGCCGTTCAAGATCGCCTGGCGCACCGACTCGGGGAGCTTCTCCCACGGTGTATCGAGCGAGAAGCGCAGCTCCTTCGCCAGGCTGTACATCACCCGTCCGTCCCAGGTGTCGGGGTTGTACTTGAACGCCTCGCGCACGAAGCAACCGCCGCGGATGCTCCGTTTGGGATCAGGCACCAGCAGCTCCGGGTGCGTCAGCTTGTGGACCCCAAGGCCACCGCAGGTCCGGCAGGCGCTCTCCGGGTTGTTGAACATGAAGTACTCGGGCTGGATGTTCCCGTAGACGAAGTGATGCGTGGCACTGCAGAGCCCCTGGTAGAACCGCTCGCTCGCCGCCTTGTTCGCGCCCTTGACGACCTGCGCCTGGAGCAGCCCATCACCCACCAGCAGGGTCGCCGCAATCGCGGCCTTGATCGCCTTCTCGTGCTTGCGGCTGACCACCAACCGGTCCACCACCGCGTCCATATGCCCGACCTTCGAGGAGATGTCGGTCATGGTGCCGACGGTCGAGCGCGGGTTACTGGCGATCGTCTTCTGCTCGATGGAGATCACCGGCGACAGGCCGAAGACAAAGTCCACGTCCGGTTTGGCGACCTGGGCGACGAACCGCTTCGCGAAGCTGGAGAGCGACTCCATGTACCGCCGCTGCCCCTCGGCGTAGATGGTGTCGAACGCGAGGCTCGACTTGCCCGAGCCGGAGAGCCCGGTGACCACGATGAGTTTGTCGCGCGGGATCTCGACCGAGATGTTCTTGAGGTTGTGCACGCGCGCGCCCTGCACGGCGATGGTCGTGCGCGCGCTTGCCCTGGGCGGGTTCCGCCTGGCGGTCGACCTAGAAGCCATCCGATCGTTCCTCGAGGTAAAAGAAGGCCAGCTCTTGCACTTCGATGTTGCTCTTTTTGGTGAGCTGAACCGGCGTGGAGGCCTTGCCGATCAGCCCTTGGTCGGCCAGATACTCGCACGCCGCCGTGACGCCGCTGATATCGAGGTTCCGCTGGAAATGGCCCTCGATCTCGGAGCACGACCGCGCCTCGCCGACCTCGCGAAGGTGATCGATCACCGGCCCGAACAGCGTCGCTGCTCGCTGGGCCAGATAGCGGTCGATCGACTCCAGCGCCGCCTGGACGTTCTTCCACGTCTTCTTGCCGTTGAGAAGGTCGGCGTAGACCGTCTTGAAGAACGCCGGGTTCAGCTTCATCGCCTGGGGGATCACCTCGCGGTCGGCGAGCAATCGCCGGCCGATGACCTCGATTTGCGCCAGCGGGGTCGCTGCGTAGAGGATCCAGAGCGCTGTGTAATCCAGGTCGCCGCGGGTGAGGAGCCACTTGTGGGCTTTGTAGATCGGACCCAGCGCGCGCGTCGCCGCGCGCAGGAGCTGTACCTGCGTGTCGCGCTCACCGATTTCCCCCAGGTGGGCGCAGAGGTCGGTAATTGTCTCATCATGGGTGTAGAGCAGCCTCCCCTTGGCGAGGAGCGAGTGCATGAACGAGTTGCGGATCGCCCCTTCCATTGTCTTGCGGAACTGAGCCCGCGGTACGAGAAACGCGTGCACGTTCACCCCGTCCGCGTCCAGCGCCAGATCTCCTTGCTCCACCTTCTTGTCGTCGATGGTCACCAGCACCAGATCGATGTCTGACTTGGCCCATACCTTGTCGTGCGACAGGCTACCACAAAGGATCGCCGCCAGGACGGAGCGGTCCTCCTTCACTTGCTCGACGAGCGCCTCGAGCGCATCCCTGTACCTCTGCTCGACTCGATCAATTCCGCCCGCGTCAAGCATAAGTTGTTGGCCCCTGAACAAGCACTCGTGCCCCGTCGTCGGGCCCGAGGACGAGCCCGTACCGCCTTGCCCGCGACCGAGCCCCGGCGGGGCGAGCCAGCCGGACCTGGCTGAAGAGCGTGGCGAGCAGGACCTTCATCTCGTAGAGCGCGAACGGCATCCCCAGGCAGACCCGGTTGCCGCCGCCGAAGGGGAACCATTCGTGCGGGCCGAACTTCCGCTCCAGGAACCGCTCGGGGCGGAACCGTTCCGGCTCGGGGTAGAGGTCCTCGCGCCGGTGGACCAGGTACGAACAGGGGCAGAGGACCACGCCGGGCGGATACTCCCGCCCGCCCGCCGCGAATGATTGCTTGGTCAGCCGGACGACGAACGGCACGACCGGACGCAGCCGCAGGCTCTCGCGGATTGTCCCGTCGAGGTACTCGAGCGCGGGCAATTGCTCGGCGTCAGGCGGGCCGCCGCCGGTGACGCGGCGCAGCTCGTCGGTCAGGCGTTCGACGACCTCCGGGCGCGGCAGGATCTCGGCCAGGGCCCAGGCCAGCGCCAGGGCGGTCGTGTCGTGGCCCGCGATCAGGGTCGTGATGATCGCGTCTCGCACCTCCTGGTCGTCGAGCGGCGTGCCGTCCTCGTGGGTCGCGGCGAGCAGGTCGTCGAGCACGTTCTCATTTGCCGGCGGGCTCTCGCCCCGGCGCCGCGCCGCGATCAAGGCGAACAGGGAGTCGTTCAAATCGTTCAATTGGCGGAACAGCGGGACCCAGCGGGAACGGCTCAGGCGGTGGATCGGGACCAGCTTCATGAGCACCAGCGCATGCCGCTGCCGGCCGTTGGCCAGGAAGACCTCGATCTTTCGCTCGAAGTCGTCCATCTCCGGCCCGGCTGCAAGGCCCAGTCCGGTGCGCAGGATGACCCGGAGGGTGATTCGCCGCATCCTCGGTAGCGCGGCGGACGGCTCGCCGGCCGGCCAGGCACGGACGGCCTCGATCGTCTCGAGCCGCATCGCGTCGAAGAACGCCCGCATGCGCTCTCCCTTCAGCGGCGGGACCAGGACCCGCCGCTGCCGCGCGTGTGGGGCTCCGTCGAGCACGAGGACCGAGGAGCGCCCGACGGTCGCGCTCAGGATGTCGTTGGCCTCGCCCGAGTGGAGCACGTCCGGATCGCCGCGGAAGATTTCGCGGACCGTATCCGGGTCTGACAGCATCACGAACCGGCCGTAGCCGCCGATGTTCAGCGTGAAGGTGTCGCCGTGGAGGCGGTGGCCGTCGTCGAGGACGCCGAGCGGGTCGTGCGCGAAGCGGAGGAGCTGCCACCAGGCCGGGGAAGTAGGCCCGGGAGGGAGGCCGGAAACCGAGGGCGGAGAGGCGAGCGTCTGGGACATGGGGCGGACTCGGGCTCGGACTTTGGTTCCCGCTCCCTCGGCGAGGGTGCTCTGTCGATATTCTACGCGGTTGCAAGGGAAAGCACTCCCTGGCAGACAAGGTCACGACCCCTTATCATACGTCCTTCGGCAGGTACAGCGCTTCGCCAGCAGGCGGAAACCTGTCCCGGCTCATTTCGCTCACTTCATCGGGACCTCGACGACAGGAGTTTGTTGTGCGCAAAGCCGCGAGAATGCCAGTGCTGGTCGGGATCGGGATGGGCGTCGTCCTCGGTTGGTTGGCGGCGGGCGGTCCCTTTCCACTGAAACCCGCGGCGTACGCGGCGCAGGAGGCGGCAGCAGACGGCCTCGATCGAACGGTCCTCCCGATCGCGGAGCCCAAGTATCCGCCGAGCACCGTGCTCGATGTCCGGAATGCGAAGGCGCCACCGCGATTCGAGGTGAAGGCACCGGCGAGCGCCCCCAACGTCCTCATCGTGTTGATCGACGACATGGGGTTCGGCCAGTCGAGCGCGTTCGGCGGGCCGATCCACATGCCAACAATTGAGGGTCTGGCGAACAACGGGCTCCGGTATAATCAGTTTCACACCACGGCGCTCTGCTCGCCGACCCGTGCCGCGCTGCTATCCGGCCGCAACCACCACATGTGTAACATGGGGTCGATCACGGAGACGGCGACCGCGTTCCCGGGGCAGACCGGACAGCGGCCCGACAGCGTGGCCCCGCTGGCCGAGATGCTTCGCCTCAATGGTTTCGCCACCGCCGCCTTCGGCAAGTCGCACGAGACCGCGGCCTGGGAGGTCAGCATTTCGGGCCCGACCAATCGCTGGCCGACCCGATCCGGCTTCGACAAGTTCTACGGGTTCATCGGCGGCGAGGCCAATCAGTGGGCGCCGACGATTTACGAGGGGATGAACCAGATCGAGCCGCCCAAGGATCCGAACTATCATCTCCTGACCGACATGACCAACCAGGCGATCAAGTGGACCAAGGCTGTGAAATCGCTCACGCCGGACAAGCCGTTCTTCGTCTATTTCGCTCCGGGCGCCACCCACGCTCCGCACCATGTGCCGAAGGAGTGGATCACCCGGTACAAGGGTAAGTTCGACCAGGGCTGGGATAAGCTGCGCGAAGAGACGCTGGCCCGACAGAAGAAGCTCGGCGTGGTTCCCCCGGACACCAGGCTCGCGCCCAAGCCGGCGGCGATCAAGGATTGGGACACGCTGACAGCCGACGAACAGAAGCTCTTCGCCCACCAGATGGAGGTTTTCGCCGCTTATGGCGAATTCGCCGATTACGAGGCGGGCCGTCTGGTCCAGGCGATCGGTGACATGGGCGAGCTGAACAACACGCTGATCTTCTACATCGCCGGCGACAACGGCGCGAGCGCCGAGGGAGGCATGAACGGGTTGTTCAATGAGATGACCTACTTCAACGGCGTCAGCGAAAAGGTCGAGGACATTTTGAAGCATTACGACGATCTGGGCGGTCCGATGTCGTACGGCCATTACGCGGCGGGGTGGGCCGTGGCGGGGGATACGCCTTTTACGTGGACGAAGCAGATCGCCGCGAATTACGGCGGCACGCGCAACGGGATGGTCGTCCACTGGCCCCAGCGGATCAAGGCCCGGGGCGAGGTCCGCTCGCAGTGGCATCACGTCATCGATGTCGCGCCCACGATCCTGGAAGCGGCCGGCCTGCCCGAGCCGAAGACGGTGAACGGAACTCCCCAGACCCCGATCGAAGGCGTGAGCATGGTGTACACGTTCGATGACGCCCAGGCGAAGGACCAGCACCTCACCCAGTACTTCGAGATCTTCTGCAACCGGGCCATCTACCACGACGGCTGGCTGGCGGGTACGGTCCACAAGGCGCCCTGGGAGGCAAAAGCCCGTGCGACGCTCCAGGATGATGTGTGGGAGTTGTACGACGCCCGGACGGACTTCAGCCTGGTGAATGACCTCGCCGCGACGAACCCGGCGAAGTTGAAGGCGATGCAGGACCTCTTCCTGAAAGAAGCAGCTAATAACAACGTGCTGCCGCTCGATGACCGCAGCTTCGAGCGTGTCAACGCAGCACTTGCCGGGCGGCCCGACCTGATGGCGGGCCGCTCGTCGCTGACGCTTTATGAGGGCATGACCGGGCTGACGGAGAATGTCTTCATCAACCTGAAGAACCGATCGCACACGATCACCGCCCTGATCGAAATCCCCGACAACGTCGCCAACGGCGTGATCCTCTGCCAGGCTGGCCGGTTCGGCGGATGGAGCCTGTACTTGACGGCGGGGAAACCGACATACACTTTCAACTGGTTGGGCCTGCATCATTACACCATTGCCGCAACGGAAGCCGTGCCGGCGGGGAAGGCGACGATTCGTTTCGCATTTGAGTATGACGGCGGCAAGCCGGGCTCGGGCGGCACGGCCACGATCTTCGTCAACGGCAGGAAAGTCGCCGGCGGCAGAATCGAGCAGACACAGGGTATGGCTTTCTCGGCTGACGAAGGTGCCGACGTGGGCATGGATGCGGGCACGCCGGTGACGGAGGACTACAACGAGCGCGGCGGCAGATTCACCGGCAAGATTGAAAAGGTGACGGTCGAGCTGAAATAACGGGCCGGCTGGCGATTGATTATTTTTCTCTGTCTTTTCGCTCGTCAAGCAACGCGTCAACGGCCTTGATCACATCCTCGCCGAGGGTGTCGGAAAAGCCGACGTGAGCGTCGCGTACGATCCCGTCCCGGTCGATGATCACCAGGGTCGGGAAGCCCATACTGAATAGCGTGCGCATCCGTTCCCCGCTCTCCTCGTGAGCCCGCAGGACGGGGTAGGTGATCCCCAGCTTGTCCACAACGTACCGAGCGTCGGCCGGGTCCTGGTCGATGTTCATTGCCAGGAGGGCGACCGGCTTGCCCTTGAAGTGGCGGGCAACCCCATTCACCTGGGGCATCGCCCGCATGCACCAGACGCAGTTGCGATACCAGAAGTCGAGCAGGACGACCTTGCCCCGGTAGTCCTTCATCGCGTGCGACTTACCTTCAAGGTCCTTTAGCTCCCAATCGGGCGCGGGCCGACCGATGACCTCGGCCCACCTCACGGCTTCCGCGGTGTTGGACTTGCTTTGCTCCTCATGATTCTTGATCCACAGGTCCAGCGTCTCGCGGACCATGGGCAGGGTGGTTTTCGCCTGCGCGGCCACGAGGACCTCCTTCGCCTCCGCGAGCCGCTTCCCGGTCACGATCCGGACGTCGTTCGCCTGGAAGAACCGCGCGACCGCGCCCTTCGGTCCCTCCGGAAACGGTTTGCGCGTCCCCCAGCGTGCGTGCTTCGCCTTCTCGAAGAGGTCCATGTAGGACGCCTCGGCCTTGAAGCCGCGGTCCGCCTCGTCGCGAAGTACCTTGACCCGGTCGGACCCGAGCCGCTCCACTCCCTTGAGGATAATCGTCCCGGTGGCCTTGCCCGCCTGTCCGTAGGCGTAGGGAGATTCGACCTCGGCTCGCATCATCATGCCTCGGGCGCGATCGAAGTGGTAGGTCGTGCTCTTGCCCGACCCGAGGTAGACCCTCTCGGCAGGCCCCTCCGTGAAGGTCTCGATGACAGCCTCCGTCTGGTCAGCGGACCACTTCATACGGGAGCGGCCCTTGATGTCGTTGTGGTCGTCGCCGACGTCCCAGTCCGTCCCGGCCTGGCGGGGATCCGCCGGAAGCCTGGGAAAGACCGAGGCGATGTCGATGCGCCACATCAGCCGAGACGTCGGGACGATCCGCCCGTCCGGGAACAGCCTGCACGAGGCCAACCACGTCTGGTTATCCGGCGACTCGTCGGCCGGGGCCGGCTCGTTCTCCTTGGCGTACGACCTGCTGTGCCGCGCGATGAGCCGCCAGCCGCCGTCCTGGGCCGTGTCGGCAACCCAGAAAGTCCAGTTCGTCCGCTCGATCAGGAGCGAGCCATCCGGATTCTTGTAGGGGAACTCGAAGGCGTACTGCAGCTCCTCGCCGATCTCCAGCCTGTACCGCGGAACCGGCAGCGGCTTCCCCGGTTCCTGACCCGAGCCCGGTGTAGAACAAGCCGCCAGGATCAGTGACGCAGACAAGATGTGGAGTGACGGGTTCATTGAAGGGCCCCACCCGGAGATGCGTGTTGAATGTCCGGCTGGTCTGATAGCCAGCCGGTCGTCCGGCGATCACGTCGACTTGTCAAAGTGTGTCCTTCATTGTGCGGTCGTTCCTCGCCTCGCCGCAATGCCCAACTGGCAAGTACCATCTCTAGTTCAACGTTTACGTAACTCCGAGGTGGATGCCGGCTTCATGCGAGGTGACAATGGCAGTTCGTCCATCGCGCGGTCTTGACGGCCGACGGTTTCGACCTCAGGATCGGGAACTGGTACTCCCGGCGGCAGTATTCGATCCGTTTCGACGAGTAATCTGATGATCACATCCGGGTCAACATTCGATCCCAATCTGGTCGGGGCTCATTACGACGAGCTTGACCGCTTTTATCGGGAGATCTGGGGCGAGCACATTCATCACGGCCTGTGGCAAACGGGGAGGGAAACGGCCGACGACGCGACCCGCCGCCTGATCGCCGTGGTCGCGGAGCAGGCCCGGGTGCAACCCGGCGACCGAGTCTGCGATGTGGGCTGTGGTTACGGAGGAACCTCGCGGGCACTGGCCAAAGAGTATGGGGCCAAGGTCACGGCACTCACCGTCTCGCGGTCTCAGTACGAGCACATTCTGGCCCTCGACCCGGAGGCGACCAATCCGACCTATCTTCTGCTCGACTGGCTGGCCTGCGGGTTCGAGCCGGACTCCTTCGATGCGGTCATCGCCATCGAGAGTTCCGAACACATGGATGATCTGGAGACTTTCTTTGGCCAGGTTGCCCGGGTCCTCAAGCCGGCGGGCCGGCTCGTTGTCTGCGCCTGGCTCAGCAGGGAGAATCCCCGTCTCTGGGAGCGACGCTTCCTGCTGGAACCGATCTGCCGCGAAGGCCGCTTGCGGGGGATCGGATCGGCGTCCGAGTATCGAGGGCTTGCCCAGGCCGCCGGGCTCGTGCCGGTCTGCTTTCAAGATGTCAGCCGGCAGGTCAAGCGGACCTGGCCGATCTGCGCCTGGCGAGTTGCACGCGGTCTGATCCGGGAGCCGACGTACCGCCAGTTCCTGCTTTGGGGAAAGAGCTCGAACAAGATCTTCGCCCTCACTCTCCTGCGGATCTGGCTCGCCTATGAACTGGGCAGCATGCGCTACGGCATCCTGACCGCCGTCAAACCAAAGGGCGACGAGGGCGGCGGTCGCTGATGAAGATGCGCGAGAGCGAGCCTGTTTATTGGACTTATCCCCTTTTTCACACACAACAACGATGATTCGAGCGTGGCTGAGCAATGGAAGCGAGAGCAGCAAGAGTACGAGATAACACGCAGCGAATTTCGATTTGGTCTCCCCCCACACGTTCAGATTTTACCATCCGATGTCCGCTCGGCCTGGTCACTGTTCTTGCGGAAGATGAAAATGTTGTGATACGCCGGCTGCGGCACGTTGACGCGGCGCAACCAGAAGCGGTTCCAGGCATGAATCACCGACTTGAGGAACTTGACCGGCATGTACATGGTGAGATCCGAGAACAGGCTGCAACTGCGCTTGACTAGCGTGCAGGAGTGGCTGGCGAACTGATCGACCAGCCAGCGTGGGTTCGCGTGGCGCCAGAAGAGCGTCTCGCCGGCAAAAATGGATGTGTGTTCATAGCCAGCCGGCATCTTGGTCGTCGTGATTTTCTTGCGTTTGATTACTTGCCAGAACAGGCGCATCAGCCGCGCCTCGGGTGAGTTCTGGTTGATTTCCTCGATCACGAGGGACCCGCCCGGCTTCGTGACACGGACCAGCTCGCCGATGGCGCGCTGGGCGTCGGGGATATGCATCAGCACGCCCCAGCACAGTGTCAGATCGAAGTGATCGCTCGGGAACGACAGGTTGAGGATATCCTCGCGGCTGACCGTGATGCGATCGGCAAGCTCGTTCTGAACCACGTTCTCCCGCGCCCGCCTCAATACCGGCTCGGAGTAATCCGCCGCCGAGACAACGTAGCCTCGCCTGGCCAGCCGGATCGAATTGGGACAGATGCCGCAGCCGATGTCCAGAGCCTTGGAACCGTCTGGGTGGGAGATCCGGCCGACGAATTCATCGTACGCCAACTCGAAAAACCTGTCGTTCTCTTGCGAGAAGTACGCCTTTTCCCACGTCTCGTGGATCTGCGGCTGGTTCATTTGCCGCTTGACTTGATCAGAGATCTCCTCCATCGAGTTCGGCATTCCGGTGTCTCCACGACAATCCCAAGATCGCGCCATCAAAGAGCGCGCTCTGGAGAAGAAACAAGCGGGACCATACGCGCCTCGATTCCGAAGCATAGAACAATGGATCAAGAATTGAGCGTACCAGACGACGCTCGAAAAATCATCTAGAAGAGGGTTTGTCTGCGGCGCAGTGGGGCGGGCTTCGGTGCCCGCCGTCTCTTGATTCACACCAGTTTCCCGACAGAAGCCCCGGAGGTTATTGTTGGCAGGTTCCCTGTCCCTTCTCGGGCCGTGGCATCGAGACCGCTGTGACACGACCCGAGCGGGGTGGTGTAAAATTGACTCGAGCGGTCTTGCGATGGTCAACTCGACCCGGCGCGACTGTTCGAGTCAACGAGTGTCGGAGAGATGCGTTTCGGGGATGCCGGAGAAAATCTGGGTGGCCCTTTCGTTTCCCGATAGTCCCGAGTTTGTGCGCTTGGTTGCAGGAGAAGGCAAGGTGCAGCTTGCCCGGATCGCGCTCGAGATCGCGCGCGACGCCTATCCCGATCTCGAGATCGAATCCTATCTCATGAGAATTCAGGAACTTGCGGAGCGCATTCGAGCCCGCTGCCGTCCCCGTGCGAAGGTGCGCGACATACTCGGACAGATTAATTGGGTTCTTTTCGTCGAGGAGGAAATCCGCGCGAACCACGAAGACTACTACGATCCACGCAATAGCTATCTAAACGAAGTGCTCGATCGGCGGTTAGGGATCCCGATCAGTCTCTCTGTTCTGTACTGGACGGTGGCGGAACGAGTGGGCTTGTCGATGGCAGGAGTCAACTTGCCCGTGCATTTCATGCTGCGGGTGGAAGAGGGGAGCCAGACGTGGTTTGTCGACTCGTTTCATGCGGGAGCCATATACAACCGAAAGCATTGCCAGGAACGGCTCAGCGAGATCGCCGAGCGTCCGGTGGTCTTGACGGATTCTCTGGTCGAGCCGTGCTCGATCCGCGTGGTTGTGACGCGGATGCTCAGGAATCTCAAGGCGATCTACGCGAAGTCCCAGGACTTTTCGTCCCTTCTGCCCGTCCAGCGTCGCCTGACGTTTCTTAATCTGGAGGAACCAGTCGAGCTGCGTGATCTGGGCATCCTTTGCGCTCAAACGCATCGCCTGGGCGAAGCAGTGGACCCGCTCCAAGAGTATCTCGACATGGATCCACAGGGCGATGATGCCGAAGAGATCAGGAATTTGCTGAAATTCATTCGGCGCCAGCTCGCGGAGTGGAATTGACGGGTCCATGCGTCCCGCCCTATCCCTTCTGAATTCGGACGGATTCGGGAAAAGTTCCGCGAGTCGACTCAAGAATCGGGTGAGGCCTGGCCGATCTGAGTTGATACGGCACTCGCGGAACGCGAGCGCGCCGGCGGCGATGATTACAACGGGTTCCGCATCTTGGGTGATGTGGGGGGACGATCAGGATGATCGATCCTTTGTTGAATCAAACTTCAGTGAATCGCGCCGCAACGTCCTGGTCAGGAGGAGGAGATCGCGACATGCGCATCCCGAGATTGATCCATTGCCTCCTGTTACCGGTCTGCAGTCTCGCGGGGTGTTCGCAGACAGCGGGGTTTCGGTCGAATCCCCCCTCGAACGTCAAGACGGTGGCGTCGCTGGGAGACAAGCCACTGCCGATCGTCTCGGGAGAGCCGGGAGCGTCGCTGCGCGCGGAGACCGAAGACCTGGATCTGCCTCCATCGCGTGGCGCCCGGATTTCGGGGCGGGTGTATGACGATCGGGGCAAGCCGGTGTCGAACGCGAAGGTGCGGCTTGCCGTCGGCAGCGCGCCGGGAGGTCGAGTCGTGTATGCGATGACCGACCGATCAGGGGCCTTCACGCTTCACGGACTCCAGTCCGGCTCGTCGTATACTGTGATTGCGGAATATCAGGGCGACGACGGCATGATGACTGGCCGAGCGCAAGCCAAAGCGCCCCAGGGCGATGTGCGAATCGGTCTCCTGAGCCGGGACGGCGAGTCTGAACAGGGGCATGCGTCGATCCGCCCGGCCCGGCCGAGGGTCGAGCCGATCTCGAACGTCGATCCGGCGGACGATGACGGGACGGCAGAGAACGGCCGCGGGGGCCGGATCAACAGTGAGGACATGGATCCGCCGGCCGCGGAAGCCGCCACGCTGCTTCCCCGGAAAAACCTCCAGGCGTCGCGGCAGGCGTTCGATTCCTCGAGGGAGCCGGTCCGCGCGGGGTGGAACGTGCGACAGACCGGCTCGAAAAAGGACGCGAACGCGTCCGGGGAATCGCGGGTCCGGGACGAGGAAGCGGATTCAACCTCTCGATCCGGTGGGTCGGATCGAGCGGCGGAGGATCTCGATGACGACGGTCCGAATCCGTTGCCGCCGGCGCTCGAAACAGGCGCGGTCAGCTCGACCCGCCCGGCCGTGGTTCCGGAAGCCGATCCGACCAGGCTGGCCCGGAGTGAGGCCCGCGCCTCGTCGAGACCACGGCGAGCAAGAGCTGACGGCAACCTCGATCAGGATGGCTTGAGGGCGAGCGTCCAGGCGGATCAGACGGCAGACCAGGCGCCCCGGCCGATTCCCGAGGACCTCCTGCCCGGCGAGCGCGTGATCACGCCCGGGTCATACGCACCCATCGCCGTGACCGACCCGCGGGAAGCCAACACCCCCTCCGCGCCCGCTCGCCAACGTGCGCGACACGCGGCCTTGTCAGGCGGGCCCGAGGATTCGACTGCCCCCGCCGCCGATCCATCTCGCGCGATGGACTCTTCCGATGCGAGGGATCCCACCGCCAGCCGCCGGCCAACCTGGCGGGAGCTTTCGCTCAAACAAGGCGACGTACCGGTCGACGAATCGATTCATCGAGCCGCGGGCGCTGCCCAGGCTGGCGAGCAAGGCGTGATCACACTCACGAGCGCGAGCCGTCCGGCCCGGCCCGGCTTGTCTCGCTTACTCGCGGGTCCTCGACCGCCGGTCGACGAGTCCGTGAAACAGAGCGTGTGCCGCATCGATCCCAACGAACGCCGGCTCGTCGACTTCAAGCTCCCGGATGTCGGCGGAAAGCTGGTCTCGCTTCACGACATCGACGCCGACGTGATCCTCCTCGACTTCTGGGGGAGCTGGTGTGCGCCGTGCAGGAAGTCGATTCCCCACTTGATCGAGCTGCAGGAGGAACTGGCCGGCAAGCGATTCCAGGTGGTCGGGATCGCGTGCGAGAAAGGCGCGGCGCCCCAGGATCGTCGCGCCAGCGCGGCCAAGGCGATCCAGGATCTGGGAATTCGTTATCCCGTGCTTCTTTCCTCGATGGACGGATCGTGCCCGGTCCAGCAAGCACTCCAGGTTCAGTTCTATCCGACGATGATCTTGCTGGACCGTGAGGGACGGCTGCTGGCGCGCGAGCAGGGAGCGACCGACGCGACGCTGCCACGGATGGACCGCGCCATCGCCTTGGCGCTGCGCAGCTACCGCGGCGGCGATGAATGAGCCCGGTCTCGGATCAACCGCCGTCGCCCTCCTGGTCTTCCGGGTCGAAGTACCGGTCGACATAGATCCACACCACCCGTGAATACTGCCAGATCCAGGGGACCAGCGGCAAGCAGATGAATGACGCCAGCAAGACCAGGCGAAAGAGCGACCAGCTTGGAACGATCAAATATTCAATCAAGGTCAGCAGCGCGATCAGCGGTATGGCCAGGGCGTAGCTGACGTACATGGCTCCCGTGAAATGACCCGGGTCGCCGCGGTCGAAGTCGAGACCGCACACCGGGCAATCGTCGCTCATCGACAGAAGAGCGGGAAAGAGCACGCCTCGCCTGCACCGCGGGCAGCGCTTTTTGAGGATGCCCGCGAGCGCGGACCGTCTCGTTCCTGCTTCGTCGAAATCGGCGGGCCGCTTCATGGCTAGCCAACTTTGACAGATAAGGTCTATCACGTGATGGTTCTTTCGGAGACGTGCTGCGTCAATGCTTCAAGTATTTATCCAGCCAGCTCAAGACCTCGTGCCACCACACAACACGATTCGCGGGCTGGAGGATCCAGTGCCCCTCGTCGGGGAACCAGACATAGCGGCTGGGGACACCACGGCGCTGGAGCGAGGTGAACATGCCCAGGCCCTGGGCATCGGGGACGCGAAAGTCGAGTGCCCCGTGGATGACGAGCGTGGGCGTCTTGAAGTTGGCGGCGTGGGTGCTGGGCGACCGCTCGCGGTAATGGTCGGGCTTCTCCCAGGGAGGACCGCCGAACTCCCATTCGGGAAACCAGAGCTCCTCGGTGGTGCCGTACTTACTGGTCAGGTCGAAGACGCCGGCGTGGCTGATCAAGGCCTTGAACCGGTCGGTATGTCCCGCCATCCAGTTGACCATGAAACCGCCATACGAGCCGCCGGCCGCCGCGACCCGCGAGCCGTCAAGGAATGGGTAAGTCTTGATGGCATGGTCCAGGCCCTTCATGAGGTCGTCGTAGACCCGGCCGGTCCAGTCCTGGCTGATCTGGTCGGTGAACTTCTGGCCGTAGCCGGTCGAGCCCCGCGGGTTGATTGCGACCACCGCATAGCCCGGCGCGGCGAACAGCTCGTAATTCCAGCGATTATGCCACTCGTCATGCCATGCTCCCTGGGGCCCGCCGTGGATCAAGAAGACGACGGGGTATTTCTTGCCGGCGTCGAACCCCGGGGGATGCATCAGCCAGCCGTGAACGAGATCGCCGTCAGCCCCCGGAAACGCGAATTTTTCAAGCTTGGGCAGTTCGAGCTGCGAGAGCAGGGGGGCGTTGTGGTGAGTGAGCTGCGTCAAGCCGGAGCCATCCGGGCCGGCTGTGTACACTTCGGCCGGGGCCTCGGCCGTGTGATGGGTGAAGACCAACTTTCCCGACTTGGGGCTGACGTTCAAGCCGGATTGGACGCCGCCGGTGACCAGTTGCGGGAATCGGTCGGGCACGACGGCGATCACTTTTTGCCCACTCACGGTCACTCCTCCGTGCGGTACGAACGGGATCGAGACGATCGGTTCGGTACCCATGTCGTCGATGACCGCCGCCAGTTGATCCTGCTTGGGCCCCCAAGAAAACGACTGGATCGGGCGATCCAGCGACTTCGTGTGCTCGTAGCTTGTCTGGTTTGTTCGATCCAAGATCGTGAGGACCCACAGGTCCGACTCGAAGCCCGGCCTTGCCTGCCTGACGAATGCGATCCATCGGCCGTCGGGCGAATACGCCGGCTGGGCATCGGCCCCGCGGTTGCCGGCGGTGATGTTTTTCGGCTCGCCTCCGTCCACGGGGATCGTCCAGATGTCGGTGTTGGTGGACCAGGCGGCGTCCTGGACCGGCTCGGCAGTGAAGGCGAGCTCCTTGCCGTCGGGCGCCCACGCGTAGTCGGAAGAGCCGCCGAACGGGGCAGGGGGGGTGTTGACCTCCAGCTTGGGGGTTAAGTCCCTGGCTTCGCCAGACCGGGCGTCCGCAACGAAGAGATGGCTGCGCTTGCCCTCGTCCCAAGTCTTCCAATGGCGGATCATCAGGCGGTCGAACGCACGAACCTTGCTCTTGTCCGCTTCTCGATGCTTGTCCCTGGTGGCGGTCTGCTCGGGAGTCTGACCCGGGTAGACTTCGGCGACGAAGGCGATCAGATCTCCCTTCGGCGACCAGATCGGTCCCAAGACGTCGATCGGCAGCTTGGTAAGCTGGCGTGGCTCACCGCCGTCGATGGGCAGGAGCCACGCCTGGGATGAGCCGCCCCGACTGGAAACGAACGCGATCGTCTTGCCGTCCGGGTTCCAGCGCGGGTGGTTGTTGGTCCCGGGCGTGGTTGTCAATTGCTTGGGCTCGCCGCCGGCCGACGGGACGAGCCAGAGACTGGTTGTGGTCTTCTCGGACGTGCGGTCGAGCTCTGAGACCACGTAGACGACGAGCGAGCCGTCGGGCGAGAACTGGGGATCGGAGACGCTCTTGATGGCCATGAGGTCGTCAACCGTCATGGGCCGGCCGGCGGCCAGTAAGGGTGCAGTCAATTGAAGGATGACGAGCACCGTGAGAAACCACGGCTTCATGATGACAATCTCCCGTCTAACGCCGTCTAGACTTTGCCATGGGACATCTTGACCAGGACCGGGGTCAGGGCCAGCAGAAGCAAGCCGGGCACCAGGGCCATGACGCCCAGGAAGGCCCAGAGGTTCAGGTGGTACGGCTCCAGGGTATGCTCCATGATGCCGGCGAGGTAGTTGGCGGCCGCCGTGCAGAGGAACCAGCAGGCCATCATCAAACTAGCCACCCGCGGGTGCGCTAACTTGTTGACCAGTGACAAGCCGATCGGGGAAACGAACAGCTCGGCGATCGTGAAGATGAAGTAGACGGTGATCAGCCAGAGGGGTGACACGGGGCCGGTCTTGGCCCCCTCGCTCGCGAAGTACATGACGACGAACGCGAGCCCGAGCAGACTCAGGCCCAGCCCTTGCTTCGTCACCGAGGGGAGCGGGAAGCGGCGGCGAGCCAGGTAAGTCCAGAGGGTCGCGAACACGGGGGCCAGCACGATGATGAAGACCGGGTTGATCGCCTGGAAGACGGAGGCCGGGATGTCATAGCCGAAGATGGTCCGGTTCGTCAGCTTGTCGGCGAAGAGGTTGAGCGTTCCGCCCGATTGCTCGAAGCCCATCCAGAACACGATCGAGAAGAGGCTGATGATCACGATCACGGCGATCCGCTGCCAGTCCACCGCGGTGAACGGCTCGTGGGCCGCGGCATCCTGGTCCGCACTCTTCGGGGGCTCGGTTGCGTAAAGGAAGAGCATCAGGATGCCGACGAGGACGGCTCCCTTGTAGGCGACTGCCGCGGCGGAATTCGTCAGCCAGGCGGGAGACCAAACCGGCTGCAGATAGACCCACGACTGGAGGGCGGCGAAGACGAGCCCCGCGATGCCCATCGCCATCACAAGGATTTCAACCCAGTCGCGCGGGTTGAGCCGGGCATGCGGTGTGACCTCCCGGCCGGGAGGGAGCCCGCTGCCCTGAAGCATTCGCTGGGTGAAGACGAATGTCAGAATTCCCAAGGTCATGCCGATTCCGGCGGCGGCGAAGCCGTAACCCCAGCCGATCCGCTCGCCGAGCGGGCCACACACAAGAGGTGCCAGGAATGCACCCAGGTTGATCCCCATGTAGAAGATCGTGTAGGCCCCGTCACGCCTGTGGTCGCCTTGCGGGTAGAGCGTGCCGACCATGGTCGAGATGTTCGGCTTGAAGAACCCGTTGCCGACGATCAGCAGGCCCAGACCGAGATGGAGCAGCTCTCGCTGGGTCAGGGCGAACTGGCCCAATGCCATCAGGATCCCCCCGATGAACACCGCCTTCCGCTGGCCGAGGTAGCGATCCGCCAACCGGCCGCCGATCAATGGAGTCAAGTAGATCAGGCCGGTATAAATCGCATAGATGTTCAAGGCGTCGGGTCGCTCGAGACCGATCGCTTTCGTCAGATAAAGGACCAGGAGGGCCCGCATGCCGTAGAAGCTGAAGCGTTCCCACATCTCGGTCGTGAACAGGACATAAAGCCCAGGCGGGTGACCATCCGCGCCTTTGTCAACGGAGGACATTTCGTTTTTCATCGACTCGACTATCTGAGACATGGAGGGCTTCCTCGGCGGCGCTTGCGACGCGAAACGCGTCCCGGCGTCGAAACAGATTAACGGAAGCCGTGCCAAATCCCAAGACCCTGCCGTTCTCATGGCGTGGACTTTTCAGAGTGCCCCACGCCAGCTTGCTCGATTCGGAGCGATCTCCCATAATGGATGCAGGTTTCCTTTTCTCCGCTTCAGCCCTCGCCAGGATCAGGCTCATGTCCTCGATCTCGCCACTCGATCCAGGTCATCCGATCAAGGATGAATCGTGCTCACAAAACGACGAAGCTTCCTCGTGGGTCGATCGGGAGGTACCTCCGCTGATCCAACGCGGCCAGGAGGTGTTTCACCGCGACCTGCCTCAACTGCTCAAGGAGCACGGAGGCAAGTGGGTTGCCTACAGCGGCGACCGACAACTCGGGGTGGGACGCTCACAACGAGAACTCTACCAGCGCTGCCTCCGCCAAGGGCTGAACCGCGACGAATTCGTCGTGCGGGGCATAGGACCGGAAATGCCGGATGAGCTGGACTGGGAAGAATTCCGTGACGTCTAGATTCCGGCCGCCCGGATGCCTTGATGCCCATCATCGCGCCCGGTCTCTGCCATTTTGCTCCCGATCGCCCTTGAGCCAGCGCAGAACGTACGGCATGCAGGCGACCGGCCCCGGGTCGGCAAAGAGCAGGGGGGCGCGGATGAGCTCGGCGTGATTGGCGTGGATCGTGACGTGGTCGGCGACGCCATCGAGCCTTGTTCGTTGGACGGCAACGCAGCCGTCGCCGGTGCCGTCGGTCAGCTCGTCGAGCAGGACCGGCATGTCGGCCATGGCCAGCTTGGTCACGCGGCCGAAGATGCCGGCATTACGGATCACGAGATCGATGCGGGCCTCGAGCTGGGCTCTGCCCTCTTGCGTCAGGAAGCCACGGTCGCCGGCCAGGATGTGATAGGGAATGCCCCGGCGGAGCGGGCGGCGATTGAGCCCCTTCAAGAAGGCGCTTCCCGGCAGCATGTCCTCGGCGGCCTGGCCGAGTCCGTCGGAAAGGCTCAGCATGGCCTTGGTGGTATTCTTGCCATTGATCGCCTTGAGGCCGTTCGAGATCTGGACCAGAGTCTGCACCTTCGCCAGGTGCGACCCTTGATTGACCGGCGCGATCAGGACCAGCGACGAGACGTCGCGCGCCCAGGTCGCGTCGTCCTCAACCAGCGACCTCGCCAGCAGCGCACCCATCGAGTGGGCCACGATCAACCAGGGGCGCCTGTCCTCTACCTGGCGCCGGAACGCGGCCCAGTCACGCGCGAAGACGGCGCACGACTCTTCCAGGCTCCGATTGAAGGGGAAGTCGTAAACCACGATGCCGTAGCCCGCCTCCTCGAGCCAGGGGATCATGTGGACGAACCCGCCGGACGACGAATTCAGGCCGTGGACCAGGCAGACCGTCGGCCGCTCGGGGTCGTTGGGCCTGAACGATTTCAAGGCATGCATTCCGTAAGATTGGCGGCGGCGGGACGCCTCACTGGCTCGCTCGGAAAGATCGCGGAGCCGGCGCAGCCATTCCTCGCGTCGCTCGGGCGTGAGGATCCGGCCGTCGACCGTCATGACCATCGCGCCGGGCCGGAACGCGATCGTGACTTCGGGGCCCAAGCTCTCGGAAAGCAACGTCTTGGTCAGCGAACGCGCCAGTCCCTGAGTCGATAAGGTGAGGCTGGACGCGGGCTGCTCGAATCGAGCGCCGCTCGCCAGGCCCAGCCGCGAGACGATCTCCGCGACCTGGACCTCGCCCGCTTTTCCGATCGGGACCTCGACGGACTGCGTGGCCTGCCCGTGGACCGGGCCTGACGAAACAAGAAGGGCAATCCACACCCACTTCCACGTTGAGCGATGCATGAAGACTGGCCTCCGTCGACCGGCGATGACCTGACCGCGCTCAGCCGCTCTTCAAACTGACGAAAACCGCCGAAAACCGCAAGAGACGATGAGGTGCTTGATGGACGTTCGCCAGGATCAACGATGGGTTTCGAGACTCCTCGCTAAAGACCACCGCCCGGACCCCCTCACCCGGCCTTCGGCCACCCTCTCCCCGCCGGGGCGAGGGTAAGACGAGGGAGCCCGCGGCTTCCTGACCTGGCGGGGCGAAGGGGTAAACTTGTCGCCCTCGCCCCTTGTGGCAGCGATTTTTTGGGCTTAATTGATTATTAGGTTCAGCGGCGCGGCGGGCCACCGCGCCGTTTCTTCGCGCCAACTGAGTCTAATAGTTTATGGCGTTATCTATGCTGTATATCCAGCCTATAATCCCATTAGACGAGAAAAATACGCCACAATCTATTAGACCAAGCCGCCCCCTTCTGTTATCCTTTCAAGGGTGCCAACTGCCAAACCCGCTTCTCTCCCCACCCCTCTATCGGAGAACCAAGCCGTGCAGTTCGACATCCCTGCCTGCCGCATCGTAGGCCCCGCCGGAGAACTCCCCGTTTTTGCCGACGACCTGGTCGTCTCCCGGTTGGCCATGCTCATCGAAGGTCAATGCGAAGGGCTCGTCGCCGCCAAGGCCGCCGAGAAGCTCGAGCTCAGCAAGCAGAGATATTTTCAGTTGCTCAAACTCTACCGTGAGCAGGGAAGTGCAGGACTCCAAGGCCACAAGCCCGGCCCCAAACGCAACTATGTCCGCACCGACGAGGTCGTTCGCCAGGTCATCCGCCACCGCTTCCTCGATCCGGACGCCACGGTCGATGTCATCGCGCAGAAACTCCGCCAGGCAGGCTTCCCGGTCAGCGTTCGTAGTGTCGTCCGCGTCATCGAGGAGTACGGTCTTCAAAAAAAAACTCTATCGCTACCGCCCGGGCTCTGAGCAGACCATCGAAGTCCGAACGACCCAGAAGCGCACCAAGCCCGTCCCGTGTGATCCACGGAGCATCGAGAATGGGGTGCGACAATTCCTCGCCGACAAGGTTATGGGAAACCTGGCCGGCGTCTGGCTACTCGTCCCGGAATTGCTCCGCTTGGGGGCCTGGGACTTGGTGTGCGGCTGGACGGGACAAAGCCCCAAGAGTGTGGGACCACGCCTGGCGTTGCAACTGATTCATGAGGCGGCGCTGTGTCGCACCGGGTTGCGGCACCGCCGCACCTTGAACCAGCGGATCTTCGAGCTGGCCAACGGCCTGCCGTTCCTCGCCAGCGACATGGCCGTCCACGAACTGCTCGGGGCCCGTACGGTCGCCGAGAGCCTCGACCTCCAGGTAGCCCTCGGCAAGATCCGCCGCGCCTCGGGCCACTTCCAAGGCCGGCTGCTGGCCATCGATCCCCATCGCGTGCGCAGCTACACCAAGCGGCACATGCGGCCCCACCGTAAGGATGCCCGGGAGCGGGCCGTCAAGACGGCCCAGACCTTCTTCGCCCTTGACGTCGATACCGGCCAGCCGGTCTGCTTCACCACCGGCACCTCAGCGCGCACGGCCGCGTCCGCGGCTGAGGAGTTGCTAAAGCTGGCCGGCGAAATCCTCAATCCCGAGGCCGGGGCGTCGCTGGTCCTGGCCGACGCGGAGCATTTCAGCGTCGAGCTCATGGACAGGGTCAAGACCGGGACGAGGTTCGACCTGTTGGTGCCGATGCACAACCGGCCCGCGCTGCTCGCCCGGCTGGCGGCGCTGCCGCCGGGGCTGTTCCGGCCGCGGTGGGCGGGCTATGCGACCGCAAAGCTGGAGTACACCCCCCGGGACAGCCAAGCCGGGCCGTTCTACCAGTACGTCCAGCGGCAAGGGGAGCGGCCAGAGGAGTACCGCTTCAACGCCTTCCTCGCGACCCGCGACGGCGACGAGGTTGAGGAGCTGGCCGGGGATTTCCCCAAGCGATGGCACGTGGAGGAGTTCTTCAACGCTCACCAGGCGCTGGGCTGGGATCGCGCGGGGACGTGCAACCTCAACATCCGCTACGGACAGATGACGATGGCGCTGATCGCCCAGGCGGCGATCGCTCAGATCCGCAAGCGGCTGGCCCCGTCCGCGACGAACTGGGACGCCAGGCACATGGCCACGGCCTACTTCGAGGGGCTGGAGGGGGACGTGCGGGTCGACGGCGATACCATCATCGTGACGTACTACAACGCCCCCCATGCGGACCGGCTGCGAGAGCACTACGAGGACTTGCCGGCGAAGCTGCGGGCAGAGAAGATCGACCCGCGGGTCCCTTGGCTCTACGGGTTCATGGTCGACTACCGCTTCCGCTGATGTCAAATAAACAGAGCCCAAAAAATCGCTGCCTTGTGGGGAGAGGGATGGGGTGAGGGGGCGGACCGTGGTGATCTCAAACAGGTTGCCTTGGGTGGCGGTCGGTTCTTTGGCAACGGCGGATTCAATACGCCGCAGGCGTTGTACGTCATAGCCCAGGGTCGCGAAGCGCACCCTGGGAGGATAGGAACAACCGTTCAGTTCATTTTCCTTTTGTCAACATCGAACCCCAATGGGGTTCCACATTGCAGCCACAACGAATCACGTCGGGGGCGACGACACGCGACACCATGTGGAACCCCGTCGGGGTACTGATGGTGTGCCGTTTTGAGTACCCAGGGTGCGCCTGGGCTGATGAAAAGTTGGTCTCGCGGAGGCGCCGCATCCATCGCGGTTTTGTTGCGCGCCTTCCCCGGCGAGCACCCCTCGTCCATTCCCCCCCGTGGGGGGGGGGGGGGGCGGGGGGGGGGGGG
>JBIOJM010000093.1:0-29184 GCA_044450785.1 Isosphaerales bacterium | reverse complement strand
TCTCCTGACCCCCGCCCCTTCGGGACCGAAGGTCTCCCCATGTTTCACCCGTCAAGCTAAGATCGACGGACCACCAGGCTCGGCAAGTCATCCCGGAGGTCCAGCGAAGGGGGGGACCGATGATCGACCCGGAAACCCGATCGGACCGAGAGCCGGCAGCCGTCACGACGCTGGATCTGCTGTTCCTCATCGCCGGCTTCGCCTGCGGGTTGGTCCTGCACCAATCCTCGGCGTTCGGCGACGGCCGGATGTATAACTTGCCCTCCGGGGCCGCTGAGTTTCGGTCCCTGCTGGGGAATGCGGCGATCGGGTGGGTCTGGGCCTTGGCCGTCGGGTTGGTCGTCGTGATCGTCGCCAAGCGCTTCCGGTACGGGGGCCACGTCCGCCCGACTGAGTGGCTCGCCGTGTCGCTTGCCATCGTGTTGTTCGACTCGGCGGTTCCGGGCTTCCGGCCGGATCAGGCTATGTCCAAGGACGGAGAGGTGGGCTGGGTGGATTGGTTCGGCAACGGCCCTCCGGTCGCGTTTCACCTAACGACGCCTCACACGGCCGAGCGCCGGCAGTCCGCGATGTGGGTCTCGCTCCGCTTGACCGCACCGGCCATGCTGATCGGGATCGCCGGCTGGGTGCTGCGTAAAAAGATCAGTTGCGGCTGGGTCGCGGTCCTGGCGATCGCCGTCGCAGTCCTCGTCGCCCTTGGGCCAATCCGACTGGCCGAGGCCGTGTCGGCGGAGGTCTCCAGCTTTGTGATATATTTCGGTCATCCGTCGCCCCCGGGCGAGGTGCCTTGGACGTGGACGAGGCTGGCACTGTACCTCGACGCCCGCGCCTGGCTCGGTTACTCGATCCGGGCCCTCTGGTTCGCGGTACTCGCGCTGCTTGCGGTGGTGAGCCTCTCGGATCGGGGGCGCCGGCGGCTTTGGACCGAGTGGGCGTCCTTCGCCTGCGCGATCCTCCTCGGATGCTGCTGGGCGCACGACGAATTCGCCATCCGTCCCGCATTCGATCGGACCGCGCGAGTGATCGTACTGGGCACGTGGCTGCTATTGCTCGGAATCTCGGCCGGATTATTGATCTGGGCCTGGGCCTCCTTCGGGCGGGCGTTGAGCTGGGGCCGGCTGATTCCCCGTCCTCGGAGGTTCCGCTGATGCCCTCGGGCCGCGTGAGGCGGACGATTCCGTGGGTCATGGGCTGTGTCGCTCTGATCGCCCTTGTCTTGGGCGGCATCCATCTCCTTCACACCGTTCTCAATGAAATCGAACATTGGATGATCCACTCCTGATCCTTTGCCTGGCGTCCGCGTTGATCTCGGTCGTGGCGGCCGTCCACTTCCTGGCGGCCGTGCGCCGGTGGTCCCGGAGCCTGCCTTCCGCGAGCATTCCCGGCCGAGCGGTCCGTCTCACCGTCATCATCCCGGCCCGGGACGAGGAACAAGACATCGCCGTGGCACTTCATTCCGTGCTGGCTCAGCAGGATGTCGATTTGGAGATCATCGTCGTCAACGACCACTCATCCGACAGGACCGGCGAGATCGCCGACGCCATCGCGGTCGCGGAGCCTCGGCTGCGGGTGATTCACAACCCCGAGCTGCCGCTCGGTTGGTTGGGGAAATGCAACGCGATGCAACGGGCCGCCGCCGTGGCGACCGGCGACGTGCTCCTGTTCACCGATGCCGACATCGTGCAGTATGGGATGATCTGGGCGGGCCGCCGGATCTTCCGGTTTCGCCCCCTCAAGGCCCTGCTGTTCCCCCTGGTCGTCGTGCCGGTGATCTGTTGCATGGCGCGCGCCCTGTACCTTTATACCCATCACGGGGCGGTCCACTGGCGCGGACGTACCATCAGAGTCCGCACCTGGAAGGATGAAGGATGAACCGACATAATGCACAAGACTCGGGTGACCGTTCAATACGACGGCTGGGCACAACCGCTCGAAAATTGACGTCGCACGACGCAGCCTGATCAGCCGATATTCTTCCTGGTTGAGCGCGAGCTGGCAGGAGCCAGGCCTGGGCTGGGACAACGCGCAGGGCGGTGTATCCCTCAATCGGAACATGGCCCGCCCTCTGTAATCCCGGGACAGGAAAGAAGTGATTCGCCGGGACATGCGCTCACCGGTACGACTTAGGGTGGTACGCCGGCTCGAATTCGCTTAGAATCCCCTCCCTTCGGAAACTCCGGGCGAACTTGCCCAGTGTGACGCCCTCCTCAAGCAATCAGGGAACAGACCCATGACCAGGCTGGTCGCGGAGTCAGCCCGCGTCGATCCGCGTGCGCGGCTGGCCTGTGATTCAGTGGTTGGCCCCGGTTGCGTGATCGGTCCGGATGTCGAGATCGGCAGGGGGACGCAGCTCTTGGGCCACGTCTGCTTGTCGGGTGTGGTCCGCGTGGGCCAGTTCAACACCATCGGTCCCTTCGTCGCGATTGGAGGCGAGCCGCAGGATTTCTCGTACTGGGGCTCGGCCACTCGCGTGGAGATCGGAGACCACAATCGCATCCACGAGCGAGTGACCATCCACCGCGGCTCCGAGAAGGAAGACGGGGTCACTCGGCTCGGCAGCCACAATCATTTGCTGGCGGGCTCCCACGTCGCCCACGACTGCAAGCTCGCCGATCGGATCTCGCTCGGTGCCTTGACGATGCTCGGCGGTCACGTCCACGTCGAGTCCTCTGTGAGCATCGGGGAAAAAGTCGGCGTTCACCAGTTCGTGACCGTCGGCGGCTTGAGCTCCATCGACGGCCAATCGAAGATCGTTCAAGATGTCCCTTGCTTCATGCGCGTCGACGGCAACCCGTCGAGCGTACGCGGCATCAACGGACGGAGACTGAAGAGGGAAGGTCTCTCCGTCTCGGCTCGCGCCGCCCTCCGAGCGGCCCACCAACTGATTTATCTGGCCAAGATGAGCTTGATCCAGGCGGCCGAGATCCTGGAAGTCCGCAAGCTTCTCACATCCGAGGTCGCCTGCCTCTTGACGTTCCTGGAAGCTCAGCACCAGGGAAGGCTGGGTCGCGCCCGCGACCGCAGGAGAGCGTCCTGACGCTGGCCGGGACCGTCGTGACTTCACTTGAATCGATCTCGAATGGCCGGCAACCCTCCCGGCCGCCTGTCAGAAAGATCGCCGCTCGGACGACAGGCCCATTCGATTGACCGGTCAGCGCTGGATCCCGGCCCAAGACTTGCTGCCGCAGCGCGGCCGCGCCGATCAATCCTCCGATGCCCATGGACGCAACGGACGTGCTGGGAACCAGCGTCAGCTCGCCCCTCTCCTTGACACCTTTGTAGAGGCAGCCTCGCTCCTGACATGCTCGGGGAAGAGTCAAGAGGGCCTTGTGCCGATCCCGGGATGGCTGAAGATGGTAGTTTTCGAACGGAGCAACGTCCGTTGCTCTGGTCGCGGACGAAGTAACAGGCCGGAAATGACCTCCGGCGCTCCTGTCGGGAAATTGGTGGAGTCGAAGATGAACGCCGCGGTCGGATCGGAAAGCTCGCAAGAGCGGCCCCGGGGCTGGCAGGTCAGCCTTGCGGACCTGATCGTGCTCGTGCTGGCGGCCGGGGTGGCGGCGGGGATCGCGCGCGGCGCACGGAATGCCTGGGGAGTCCGCACGAGCCCGACGATCAGCCCAGTGCCGATCGAGAGGACGGTCGGACTTCTGCTGGAGGTCACGGCCGTCTTCCTGATCGTCATCCTGGTTCGAGAGGTCATGAGATTCGTGCGTGGCCGCCAGGACCTCGGACCGATAGGGAGGGGTGCTCGAGTGTGGGCGCTCGCGTGGCGAGTCGCCGCGGTTGCGCTCCTTCTCTGGTTCGTGGCCTACGAATCGAGCGTGCTCCGGCTCGATTCTGCGAGCTGGGAAGCGAGTTACGGCCTGAGGCAGGGCTTGTTTCCGGTCTGCGCGCTGCTGGCGACGCTGGGCCTGGCGCTGGGCATGGGGGCCGGGGCCATTTTTGGAGAGCGTCCGCGCCAGGTCCGGCGGCCCTACTGGCTTTTCGTTCCCCTTGCCGGCTTGGTGTCCCTCTTGATCGTGGCCCAGGCTGACTCGTCGGTCATTCCGTATCTCGTTCTGTGTGCGCTCGAATCCGTCACCAACGCGTTGCGGCACCGGCTCGCGGCGGGGCCCGGACTGTCGGCACGCCTGCTCCGCGCGGGCATGGACGCAGCCGCGGCGTTCGCGGTCTGCCTGGCCCTGGCGCTTGTCGTCGCCCGCGAATTCGAACGCGCCCGGCGGAGCGAGCCCTGGGCGACGAGCCGGCTCGGTCGATTCCTTCGTGTCGTGCTGCTCATGACCACGGCGGCCACGGGAATCTATGTCGCCCGCGTGACGATACCGGCAATTCATCCTTGGTTTGCCGAAGGGTTTCTTCTGGTCCTCGGCCGTGGCGAGGTCCTCTTGATCCTGACCGGGTTCGGCGTCTTCGCGATGGGTCTCGCGGCTCGGGCCCTCGTGCACCCGCCGAGCGGGGAGAGACCCCGCTGGCCGACCTTGCTTTCCGCTTTTCTACGCTGTTGTGGCTGGTGGCGGCTCTGGTTGTCCTTTGCGTGGCCGCATTGCCGACCTTGATCGTGGCGGGCCAGGTTTTCTTTCACATCAACATCAACGCCGCCGATCTCATGAGATTCGGCTGGCCCTCGTACTGCTCAAGCCTTTGACGCGCATCGGGGAAAATGGCCTGGGTAGATCCTTCATGCCGGGGCCTCGCTGGCGCCGTCGGCTGAAACGCCCGAGCGCTTCAGCTTTTCCCCCATTCCAACCGCCAGGTTCCTGTAGATGCGGAGGCCGATATCCGGCCGGAGTCGAATCAGCTCGGCAAGGTCTTGATGTCCCAGGACCGCCGTCTCGACGTCGGACTGGGCGATTGCGGTCTTCGAGTGAGCGGCGCCGGTGAGCAACGACATCTCGCCCAGGCATTCCCCTTTCCTCACGGTCCCGACGGGAGACGAGCTTCCCGGCTGGCAAATCGCGATTTCCCCCCGAAGCACGAGATGCATCGCCTCACCCTCCTCCCCTTGCCGGAAGATCACCGCGCCCGGCGTAAAGAAGGCCACGTTGCACACTCCCGCCAGTCGGCTGACCTGTTCCTCGTCGAGTCCGGTGAATAGCGAGAGTTCCTGGACAACCTGGGCAATGTGCGGAAGAACGCGCCGGCTATTGAACTGGCGAAGGACCAGGTCCGCGAGCTCCTTGGCCCGCGGTGTGTATGACTCGGTCGAGACGTCCGCCGGAATGAAGAGGCGGACCATCTTCACGACATCCAGACGCTCGACCTCGTGGAATACGAGGGCGGGGACGTAAGCCACCGGCAAGAAGCCGAGCTCCACCAACGTCCGCTGCATCCTCGGCGCGTACGCGCTGACATCGACCTCGACATGGCTGCTCCCCAGCCTTTCCCGGCACATTCGTTCCAGCTCGCCGAGCAGGAAGCGGATCACCTCGTCGCGCAGGGTAATCAGCTCGAAAATGCGGACTGACTTGTCCACGGGGTCGAGCGTGAAGCCGACGGCCCCGGCGATTCGCCCGCCTTCGCGTGCGATCAAGTACCGAGAGTTCCTGGATTGAAGCTTGAAGATGCCGTAATGGAGGCGTGTCGGCCCGAAGATCTCGCGACGGTGCACTCGCCCGCGTTCGATCCGGAGCAGGGCGGCGTAACCTTCGGTGGTCAGGTCCTGCACCTCGAAGATCCCACCGGGCGGGTACGCGGGCGAATTCTCGTCCACAATGGCATCCGGCGTCAGGGAGCAATTCTCGAGAGCCATTTGGGCCAGCGGCCAGATTTCAGGGATGAGGCGCGGGTGGTTCTTCCTGAGCTTCAGCGCGTCGTCGAAGTATCGGACCAGCAAGGCCAGGCTCTCTCGCTCTTGGAGCTGCCACCGGAGCGGCAGAAAGCCGACGACTCTGAACTGGTGAGCCTCGGCATTGCGCAGGCTGTGAGTGTGCGAGACCCGCGCTTCCACCAAGGCAACCTGGAGGCGATCCCGCACGCGCTCCAGTCGCTCTTTCATGAGGAGCCTGGCGACGCCTTTCCGCCGATGATCCGGATGCACGGCCAGGCGGCCAAACTCGCCGACCAGGTCGGCATGCGCCCCCACCTCCAGGTCGACGGAGGCCGTACCGACCACGCGACCGGTCTCGGTGTCTTCGGCCACGAGATGCAAGCTCTCGCCTGCAGACGAAGCAGTAGTAATTATCCCAGCCCAGGGGCATTGCCATGTGCTTCGGCGCGAGGTTATACCGACCATCCTCCTCCTTGCTGCCCACGATGACCAGCGGCGACACCATGAAGAAGCGGTCCCAGATGGGCCGGCCGGTGTCGAGAGGTACGAGCTGTTCGTCGTCGGTATCCATCGTCCCGATGTCCGGCCGGCTTTGCGGCGAGTCAATCACCACGATCGCGTGCGAAAACGACCATCCCGTTCGCCGGGATGACGACCTGGGCGGAACAGGGCAGGCCGTGCAGGGGAGGGCCACCAGCGTCGACGCCCCCGCCATTGCCCGCGACGACCGGGTTGACCCAATGGTCGTAGACATCGCTGTTGAAGACCTCCTGCCAGTGGCCGGGGCCTGGGAAGCCGAGCGCGTACGTCCAGGAGGTCGACTCATTGAGGCTGACGGCCACGACCACGTCGCGACCCGCGCCCACCACCCAGCGGTGGAAGGCGATCACGCGGTTGGCATCGTGAACGTGGAAGACGTCGATCGCGTCGCTTCGCAGGGCAGGCTGGTGCTTGCGCAGGGCGATCAGCTCGCGGCAGAATCGTAAATGATCCTGCATTGTCTGATCCGTCTTCAATCCATCCCAGTAAATCAAGAGGTCCGGATCGCTGTCACTCCAGGGCTTGTCCTCCAGGAACTCCTGACCCATGAACAGGAGGGGGATGCCCGGGGCCGTGAGCAGCAGGCCGGTCGCCACGCGCGAGCGGCTGCGGGCGTACCAGGACCGTGAATCGTTCGAATCGCTCAGTCTCGCAATGCGCGGGCCGCTCCCGTTGAAAACGATGTCATGGTTCTCGACGCACTGGACCGATCTCCAGGCTGCGGGGAAGCCGGCGGGAGGATACAGACCGTCCCGGACAGGGCCGAGATGGATCGGCTCGCCGGCGCCGCCCGAGGCCTGGCCGATGGCCGAGCGCACCGCGTCCCGCAGCCCTGGTGCCCAGACCGCGTCGAAGCCCGCACCTCCCGATTCGGTTGGCCGGATCACCCACGACTGGTTGGGCTTCCAGTACTCGGCCACGTGCACGCGATTCGGGCCAAGGAAGTGGAGCGTGTCCGTCAGGTTCTGGCAGAGGCCCCAGCCGCCGAAGTCGTCGATCACGGTCACTTCGTCGTAGCGGAACCCATCGACATGGAACTCCTCGACGTAGAACGCTGCGTTGTCGATCAGGAACTGCCGGACGCCGGCGTTCCAGTAGGCGAAGATCTTGCCGCCCACGTATCCCTGGTCGGTGAAGTAGAGGCTGCGGTTGTCGTCTCCCTTCGGATGCCGGTCGAAGTAGTAGAGGCTGCTGTCATCGAGGCTGCCCCCGGCGTGGTTGTAAACGACATCCAGGAGGACGGCGATCCCGTAAACGTGAAAGATGTCGATCAGCGCCTTCAACTGATTGACCTGGGTGTCAAGCGCGCCCGGCGGAAGGGGGGCGCAGCCGCGCTCTCGAAGGAGCTGGTTGATTCGGTTGAAATGGCGATCCAGCTCGGGACCGGGCGCGAGAGTGTACTCCATCTCGGGTGAGTAATAGTCGGTTCCGTTGTAGCCCTCGCTGGTCTCGGTGGGGAACTCGACGATCGGCAACGGTTCCAGGGCGTTGATCCCCAGCTCGACCAGGTATTCGAGCCGGTCGACGACGTCGAGGAACGTGCAGACACGGCCCCGGCGGTTGTCCGTGCCGGCGGCGTCTGTCCCGTAGTATGTGCCGATATGGATCTGGTAGACGATCAGGTCATTGAACGCCGGCATCTGGAACTCGCCGTCGTGCCACGGAAAGCCGGCCGGGCTCCGGACGACGCAGTTGCTCTCGGGGAACGCCGGCACGCGTGTCAGCTCGCGGGCATAGGGATCTCGTTTGTATCCGGTCGAGCCGGTCCCTTTGATGAAGAAACGGTACTGGGCGCCGTCACCGATCGCGGCGATGAATCCCGTCCAGGTTCCTTGGCCGCCGTCGACGAGCCGGCACGATTCGTCTTGTTTCCATCCGTTGAAGTCGCCGCTGACGTAGACCTCGAGCGCAGCCGGCGCCCAGACCCGAAAGGTCACTCCCTTGCCCGGAACGATATTCGCCCCCATCCGGGTTTGCGCGGTGATATTGTCCTGCGACGCGGGCATAAGTCACTCTTCCTTCGAGATTGACCCTCAAGCCAATTCGGCCTATTATCTCGGCCGCCCGCTTTGCCGGATACCCCCTCGCGCCCATTCTGATCTCAGTCAGAGAGGTCGTCCATGCACTTCGCGCTGGGACTGCTGGCCCCGGACCGACCGAACTGCGGGGATTCCCGGTCTCGCTCGCGAACGCGGCCTGCGCTGACATTGAGGCTGTCCACGGAGCCGGAGCGAGAGAGTTGGGCCGACGCGGCCAATCCCTTCCTCTATTTCCTGGCCGTCGCGAGTGGCCTTGCGAACTCCGTGGCCTGGTTAGTCCCGGAAACGACGGCGAGCGCCCTCCTCGGCTGGCTCGGGGCATGTCTCCTCGTCTGTACGGTTCGCGCCCGGCGGGTCTACCTGCCGGCCTACTGTTGTGGCGTGATCGGCCATGCGGTGGCTTTTTACTGGGTCTATCGCACGGTCTCCGTCTTCGGCGGTTTTGGAGTGCTCGCCTCGGCCCTGATCTTCGCGATGTTCGTCCTGTGGGGAGCACTGCTGCTCCTGGTGTTCGCCGTCATCCATCACAACCTCGGTCCGGTCGTCGACGGTCTCGCGCTGCGGTCTCCGATCGCGGTCGTCGTGGCCGAGCTGATCTCGATCCGGCTATTTCCCTGGCACTTCGGGCACTCGCAGATCGCGTTCACGCCATTCGTTCAGCTTGCCGGCATCGGGGGCGCGATGCTCGTCAGCTTCGTCCTGTTCTGGTCGGCCGAGGTCTTGGTCCGGATGATCGTCTTCCGCGAGCGACGGCGGGCCTTCCTCCTTCCCGTGTTGGTGTTCGCAGCTTCGCTCGGCTACGGGGGGCTGATGATGCGAACGTTCGCGTCGCCCCCGGGTCTGAAGCAGAAGGTCCTGATTGTTCAGGGAAACAGCGAGCTCACCGCAAACCGTGACCTCGAGTCGGCGCAGCAGAACCTCACCCGCCTCCAGGAGCTCACCCGCCAGGCCGCCGGTGAGAACGACTTGATCGTCTGGCCCGAGGGTGCGATCCCCGCGTACATCCCCGCCGACATTGGCTCGGTTCGGGACGAGCCGATGCTGCCGTGGCTGGCCAACGGCTCGGCATTCCTGGTGGGGGGTTATTCGTATCGCGGCGGCGAGGAACGGTACAACACCGCCTTTGCCGTCTACCGTGATGGCAGCGTCCCGCTCCCGTACTTCAAGCAGATCTTGATCCCGTTCGGTGAATACATGCCCTGCTCAGACCTCTTTCCCTGGCTCGGTGGGATGAACCAGAGAGCCGGGACGTTCACCGCCGGCACCAAAGTCAGGGTTTTCGGATACCCGATGCGGCGGCGCGACGGCCAAGAATACACGCTGAAGCTCTCGCCCTTGATCTGCTACGAAGACACCGTCCCCAGGCTGGCCCGCAAGGCGACGCGCCAGGGGGCCGAGCTCCTGGTCAATCTCACTTACGACACCTGGTTTGGCCGGTCAGCGGCCCCTTTCCAGCACCACCTGATCGCGGCGTTCCGGGCGATCGAAAACCGGCGGTACCTGATCCGTGCCACGAACACAGGGTACAGCGCGGTCGTCGACCCGCTGGGAAGAACGATTGCCCGGATTCCCCCTTTTACCGAGGGGACCGTCGCCGTCGATGTGAGCCTGCTCAACTATCCAAGCGCTTACACCCGCTACGTCGGCGAGCGACCCTGGTGGGGGCTCTTCTTCGCGACTCTTGGCTTGATCGTGGTCAGGCGATGGAGGGATCGGGGAAGTAACGAGTTGCTAGTGGCTAACACTCTGTCACACTTCTAACTTAAGGAAATCGAAGGCGCGACGTTCCCTTCAGGGCGGGCACGAGAACGGCACGGCCCTGGCGCGCTCTGGTGGATTGCTCACTCGACTTTTAGCCAATAATGCCGTAAACTCGGTGCGATAATCAGTTTCTGGGTGCAAATCATGACGTACAGCGAATTCAATCATCTTCTGGGCAGCATCAACGCTCTATCTCAGGAGCAATTGCGGCAACTGCGGCGCGAATTAGACTGTAAGCTTGCCTCGTCGGATATCCAAAGCGAGCCTCCACTTACTGCCGAGGAACTGGCGGATCAGGAGGCACAGCGCCGGTTGCTGGCGGCGGGGGTAATCCGCGAAATCAAACCCTCGAGGAGGATTTCGACGGCGACGGAGCGGTTTGCGCCGATTTCCATCCAAGGAGAGCCGCTGTCGGAAACCATCATCCGCGAGCGCCGCTAAGTGGCCGATTACTTTCTGGATACCAGTGCAGTCGTCAAGCGCTATGTCCAGGAGACCGGGACCGCGTGGATTAGAAACCTGGCTGCACCGTCAGCGGGGCATTTTATTTATCTGGCTGGCATCACGGAAGTGGAAGTAACTTCTGCCCTCGCTCGTCGTCGCGGCCAGCCCGGATTGAGTGTCGCGCAAGCGAGAGGGGCCTTGGGGCTGTTCCGCCAGGATCTTGCTCAAGACTACCGAATCGCAGAGATTACCGTGCCCTTGTTGCAACGTGCGGCTCTGCTGGCGGATCTACATGCCCTTCGGGGTTACGATGCCGTGCAACTGGCGGCGGCGCTCGACGTCCGGTCGCAGGTTCCGGCACTAATTCTGGCTTCGGCGGATGCCGACCTGAACACCGCCGCTGCTGCCGAGGGACTGCCGGTGGAAAACCCGAATACGCATCCGTGACTGGGGGGGTTAGCAAAAGGGCGACAGAAATTACACCAGTCCCTTCCAGTGAGCTCGAATTAAAGCATGGTGGGCCATAAGGCTGTAATCGTCCTTGATGGAAACGCCTCATCAGGGTTCAATTCCCGGCAGAAAGTTTCCAGGCTTGCGGTTTCCTTCCTCAACGACGCCAAGTGTGACAGATCGCTAGTTGCTGGAGGCGGCGATGAAGCGCATCCGCCCCGAAACCACCGGGGACCATCCCTCGGTCCGCGAAGTGCACCGGCAGGCATTCGGACGGGAGAAGGAAGGCCGCCTGGTCGACTCGCTGCGAGACGGCGGGTTTAGCCGCCTCTCGCTGGTCGCGGAGCAGGATGGCCTGGTCGTCGGTCATATCCTGTTCAGCGAGGTCGCGATCGTGATTGACCACGGTTCGGTCCCGGCGCTTGCTCTGGCCCCGTTGGCGGTTGTGCCCGAGCGTCAGCGGCGTGGGCTAGGATCGATGCTGGTCCGGAAAGGACTGCGGCTCTGCGGGGATTCCGGGCATCGGATCGTGATCGTGCTGGGCATTCCCTCGAAGCCTCGAAATGCACCCCGTCAGGCTCTTCCCCATGTCGTGCCCAGGCGGCGGATCGTCCAGGACGAAAGCAAGCCGGCGGTCGTGGCGTAGAGGGTCATCATCAGAAAGGGGTGTACCAGGGTCGCGAGAGGCACCACCCACGCCTGATCCAGCGATGCACTCACGGTCGACCACAACTCGGCGACTTCACGATAAGAAGCGAGCGATGCCCAGAGCATCGATGGCCAGCCGCTTACCATAACGAACAGGAAGAGGGCGATGAAGGTGACCCCCAGTGCGCGGGTCGAGTTCTTGGCTCGCGCCGAGGCCATCACCCCCACCGCTGCCGTGAGCCAGGCGGCGATCGCGGCGATCGCGGCGGCGGCGAGTACGCCCAGAGGGTGGACCGCGCCCAGAAGAAGCCCGGCGCCCCAGAGCACCAGCAGCGCGAGGCCGATCCAGCGGGCGCTCCAGACGGCGCCGAACTGCTTGGCGCGGATGATCTCGCTCGGGGTCAAGAGCGTTGTCGCCAGGCTGGTCCAGGTGTCCTGCTCGCGCTCGCCGGTGAGACACGTCGCCGCCGCGGCCCCGACGGGCAGCATCGCGACGACCGCCAGCGCCACGCTCGATTCGCGCACGGCGGTGTTCATGGCGATCCACGACCAATCGCGCCAGTGTCCGTCGATCAGATCGATCATAAGACGGAAGGCGGCGTCGAACAGGAAACAGCCGAGCAGCACGCTCAGGAACAACGCGACCGGCGGGCTGCCCAGCCATTTCAGCCCGCCGCCCATCCGGATGTGCCGCTCCTTCCAGAGCATCGGGGCGTCGCCGCAGGGGGCGCGGTGCGATGGCGTGGCCAGCAGTTCGTTCCGCACCAGGGGCGCCGCTCCGCGCCATCGCCCGATCGCTTGTGTCCGAGCCCTCAGCCGTGTCCACCAGCCCGTCCGCGGCCTGGCCCCGGGCCACGAGCTGCCGCGCAACGGCCGCAATCCGGCGACCGCCAGACTCAAGAACGAGAGACCAAACGCCCCCTGAATTCCCACCATCCAGTAAAAGCTCGTTTCAAGATCACGGACGAACCATAGCGGTCCCATGCGTTCCATCATCCAGTCGCGGATGACGGTCGTCGCCAGCGACCAGACAACCGCCGGATTGCTTAGCAGGAGACACTCGTTGACAGGCTCGACCCAGCCCAACGTCGGGCCCAGGTCCTGGGCATACGGCTGCAGCGCGATGGGGCCCAGCAGCCAGAGAGCACCCAAGACGTAGACGGCCAGGACGGCCTCGCGCGGCCGCCGGGCCAGGGTCGAGATCAGAATCGAAAACCCGGACACGAACAGCACCAGCGTGAATGTGCCGGAATAGACAAAGAACACGTTGACCGGGTTGATTCCGCCGTAGAGCAACAGCAGACTGACGACCGGCAAGCCCAGCGCCACGAACGTCCCCACGTGCAGGAGCCGGCCGCCCAGCTTGCCCAGCACGATCTCGGCGCTCGAAAGCCGGCTGGCGAGCAGGTAATGCAGTGTCTTTCGCTGGTGCTCGTCCGCAATCACGCCGGCCACCAGGGCGGGGATCAGGCAGAAGAGAGCCAGCCCCTGGGCCCCCGCGAACTGGATGAATGCGTCTTCCGCGAATTCGTGAATCTCCGGCATCGTGCCGCCGCCAGGATGATTCACCTCCCAGGTCTGAAACAAGTACCAGAGCTGAACGAGCAGCAACAGCCCGTAGACCACCCGGACCAGGTAGAACCGCCCCCGGCGAGCCGTCGTGATCAACTCGTACCGCACGACCGGTCCCACGCTGAAGAACACGATCCTCGCCCCCCCGGCACTGACAAGATCCGACTTCTGTCCTAGACGTCACTTTTATGTTAATCAGGCGCTTGAGCCGGGGCAAGAAGGATCGCCTCATGGGACGAGACTTGAGGTCCGGGCTGGCAATCACTTCCCGATTTGTCATTGAATCCCACCGGGCCGACGGGAAATAATGGAGTTGCTCGGTCCCTCCTCATTCGACCCTCCCCCCTTGAACGGAACCCAAAGGACGCATGCAACCGGAACCGCCATCCTTTCCGCCGTATCGATATGAGGGGCGCTGCGTGCTGGCCGCTGGGATCGCGAGCTGGATCGTGCTGGCGGCCATCACCTGCACGATCTTGCCGGCCGCGGCCGTCGCCGGTGCACCTGGGCCGGTCGACTTCAGCCGTGACGTGCTGCCGATCCTCTCCCAAAACTGCTTCACCTGCCACGGGCCGGACGCGAAGACGCGGAAGGCCGACCTGCGGCTCGACATCAAGGAGAGCGCGCTGCGGGCAACCGACCCGGTGATCGTCCCGGGCAAGAGCAGTGACAGCGAGCTGATCGTTCGCGTCACGAGCCAGGATCCGGAAGAAGTCATGCCGCCGCCGAAGTCGGGCAAGAAGCTCACGACCGGCCAGATCGAGTTGCTCACGAGATGGGTCGACCAGGGCGCTCACTGGCAAGGGCACTGGGCATTCCAGCCGATTCGCCGGTTTGCGCCGCCGCCGGTCCGCGACCCGAGCTGGACGAGGAACCCAATCGATCGGTTCGTGCTCGCAAGGCTCGAGCAGGAGGGCCTGACACCTTCGCCCAGGGCGGAGCGGACGGCCTTGATACGCCGCCTCCACCTCACTCTGACGGGGATTCCGCCGGCGCTCAGGGAGGTCGACGCCTTCCTCGCGAGCATCAACCCCTCTGCGTACGAAGCGGAGGTCGATCGCCTGCTGGCTTCGCCGCACTACGGCGAACGGATGGCCATGGACTGGCTGGACGCCGCGCGGTTTGCCGACACCAACGGCTTTCAAAACGACTTCGCCCGGACCATGTGGCCCTGGCGCGACTGGGTCATCGCCGCCTACAACCGCAATCAGCCGTTCGACCGCTTCCTGATCGAGCAGGTCGCGGGCGACTTGCTGCCGGGATCCACTCTCGCCCAGCGGATCGCCACCGGCTTCAACCGCAACAACCGCACCGTCACCGAGGCCGGCTCGATCGACGAGGAGTACCGCGTGGAGAACGCCGTCGACCGGGTCGAGACCACGGCCACCGTCTTCCTCGGTCTGACGATGGGTTGCGCCCGCTGTCACGAACACAAGTTCGATCCGATCACGCAAGCCGAGTTCTACCAGTTCTACGGTTTCTTCAACAGCGTCAACGAAAAGGGGGTGTATACCGAACAGCGAGGCAACGTTCCTCCCTTGATCCGCCTGCCGGCCCCCGAGGATCTGAAGCGCCTCGATGAATTCGAAATCGCCATCGCCGCGGCCAAGGTTAGCGGCGACAAGAAATGGCTGGACAAGCTCGCCAAGGAGAAGGGTGCCCTCGAGACGGGCATCACCTCGGTGATGGTGATGGAGGAGGTGGCCAGGCCGCGGCCGACGTTCGTGCTCAAGCGCGGCCGGTACGACATGCCGGACGCCGGCCGGCAGGTCGAGCCGGGCGTTCCCGGGTCGCTGCCTCCCCTGCCCAAGGGCGCACCCCGCAACCGCTCGGGCCTGGCGCTCTGGCTGACGGCGCAAGAGAACCCCCTGACAGCCCGCGTTGCCGTCAACCGGATCTGGCAGCACCATTTCGGCACCGGCCTGGTCAAGACCGCCGAGAACTTCGGCGTCCAGGGCGAGCCGCCCTCGCACCCCGAGCTACTCGACTGGCTGGCGACCGAGCTCGTCCGCACCGGTTGGGACGTCAAGGCGATGCACCGGCTGATCGTCACCAGCGCGACCTACCGGCAGGCGTCGCGTGCAACACCCGCGCTCACCGCGCGCGACCCTGAGAACCGGCTGCTGGCGCGCGGCCCGCGGTTTCGACTGCCGGCCGAGGTGGTGCGGGACAACGCGCTGGCGATCGCCGGCCTGCTCGTCACCAAGATCGGTGGCCCGTCGGTCAAGCCATATCAGCCGGCGGGTTTATGGGAGGAGCTGGCCGGTGGCGCGGGCGAGAGTCCCTACGTGCAGGACAAGGCCCCCAAGCTCTACGACCGCAGTCTCTACGTGTACCGCAAACGCACGGTCCCACACCCGGCCCTGGCGACGTTCGACGCCTCCAGCCGCGAGGTCTGTGAGGTCAAGCGGCCGCGGACCAACACGCCGCTCCAGGCACTCGAGCTGCTCAACGACCTGACCTACGTCGAGGCCGCGCGGCAACTGGCTCAGCTCATGCTGGAGCAAGGGGGCTCGACCCCCGGCGAGCGGCTCACCCTGGCATTCCGGCGGGCGCTTGTCCGCACACCAACCCCCGCCGAGCTCGATGTCCTCAAGCGCGGGCTCGAGCGATACCTGCGTGTCTATGGCGCCGACCAGGCCGCGGCGCTCCAGCTCATTCAGCTCGGCGAGAGCACGCACGACCCTGGGATCAACCCCGCTTTGCTGGCTGCCTACACGGCGACGGCGGGCGTCATCCTCAACCTGGACGAAACGATCACGCTCGAATGAGGTTAACCGTGGACGAACTGAAGCTCGCACAGCAGGTCAACCGCCGGGTCTTCCTGGGTCGATCAGGGATCGGCCTGGGCACGCTGGCCCTGGGCACGCTGCTCGAACGCGACGGCCTGGGCTCGCCGGCTGCCGACGCGTCGCCAGGGACCACGAGCCCGCGAGCGGCTGCCGGCGCCCTTGCTCTCCCCGGCTTGCCGCACTTCCCTCCGCGGATCAAGCGGGTCATCTATCTCTTCCAGTCGGGCGCTCCGTCGCAGATGGACCTGTTCGATTTCAAGCCCACGCTCGGGGGCCGGCGGGGCATCGAGCTGCCCGAATCGGTGCGGATGGGCCAGCGGATCACCACCATGACGTCGGGGCAGAAAAGCTTCCCGGTCGCCCCGTCGCTCTTCAAGTTCGCCCGTCACGGCCAGAGCGGCGCGGACCTCAGCGAGCTCTTGCCTCATACCGCCGGAATCGTCGACGACATCTGCATCGTCCGATCGATGCAGACCGAGGCGATCAACCATGACCCGGCGATCACCTTCGTCCAGACCGGCTCGCAGCTCGCCGGGCGGCCGAGCATGGGGTCCTGGATCGCCTACGGTCTGGGCAGCGAAAACCAGGACCTGCCGGCTTTCGTCGTCCTCCTCTCCCGCGGCCGGACCGACCAGCCGCTCTACGACCGTCTCTGGGGCAGCGGCTTCCTGCCCACGCGCTACCAGGGCGTGAAGCTACGCGGCGGCAAGGAGCCCGTGCTCTACCTCGCCAATCCAGCCGGCTGCGCGCGGCCGACTCGCCGGCAGATGCTCGACGACATCGCCGCACTCGACGACATCCACCACACCGCCACCGGCGACCCGGAGATCGTCACCCGCGTCGCCCAGTACGAGCTGGGCTACCGCATGCAGGCGTCGGTTCCCGAGCTGACCGACGTGTCAGGCGAGCCGCAATCGATCCTGGACCTGTACGGACCCGACGTCCGCAAACCCGGCAGCTACGCCGGCAACTGCCTGCTGGCCCGCCGGCTGGCGGAGCGCGGGGTCCGGTTCATCCAGCTCTATCACATGGGGTGGGACCAGCACACCGACCTGCCGAGTCAGATCCGCAGCCAGTGCCGCGACACCGACCAGCCAACGGCCGCCCTCGTCAAGGACCTGAAACAGCGCGGGCTGCTTGACGACACCCTGATCATCTGGGGAGGCGAGTTTGGCCGGACCATTTACTCGCAAGGCCAGCTCACCGCCACCAATTACGGCCGCGACCATCACCCGCGCTGTTTCACGATTTGGTTGGCCGGCGGAGGGATCAAGCCCGGCCTGACTCTCGGCGAGACCGACGACTTTTCGTACAACATCGTCAAGGACCCGGTCGAGATCTACGACCTGAACGCGACGATCCTCCACCTCCTGGGGATCGACCACCTGCGGTTGACCTACCGCTTCCAGGGCCGTGACTTCCGGCTGACCGACGTACATGGGAATGTGGTCAAGGCGATCTTGAGCTGAGGGTCGCTTGTCCCGCGACCACCCTCAGATATTGTCAAAATCAGGTTGAGTCCTTCCAAGCTCAACTGCCCGTGCAACATGTTGGAGATACGGATGGTGTCACCGGAACAATAAAGGATGATAGTATGTTCCTTCGTTGCACAAGGCTTCTGCTCCTGGTCTCGCTCGCGCTGCAACGCGAGAGCGCGACCGGAGCGCAACCGTCCGATGGCCTGGGCGATCCTCTGCCGCAACGTGCCGTGGCCCGGTTGGGGTCGAGCCGCCTGCGCCATGGTGGTCAAATCGGGGAGCTCATGTTCTCCCCCGATGGTAAGAGACTCGCGTCCTGGGCTGGGGAGTACCGTGTCTCGGACGGAATCGCCATCTGGGACGCTGCAACCGGCAAGGAAATGCGGCGGGTCGCGCAGCCGGGGGCCTGGCTAAGCGCATGGGCATGGCTGCCGGACGGCCGCCTCACCGCCGTGCTGGCGTCCCCTGAGAAAGAGCACTCCTTGTTCGATTTCAACGCGGCGAGGGTCGAGGGCCAAGCATTTCCAGAACGGGACAATGGGAACGACCGTCGTTTTGCGGTTTCACCCGCGGGACACATGCTCGCGGTCAGCAGGTATGGCCGTGACGGCCGTGGATATACGGTGGAGTTCCGGGATTTGAGCCCGGACCGATCGGCTCGAGAACTCAAGGTTCTCCGCGTCGGCCAGGGAACCCTGGAATACGTGACCATCCTGAGATTCACTCCCGATGGGCGCACGTTGATTGCGTTCACGCCGCCGAAAGGCACCCCGCAAGATTCTCGGTGGACCGCGGTCCTCTGGGATGTGGAAACAGCCACCGAACGCCGGCGGCTGACCCTGCCCGCCACAGCATTTGGCAGCCCAGGGCAGACCGTCGATACATCGAATGAGCGGCTCGCGGTTGGGTTTGCCGACGGCGGTGTCATTTTGTATGACCTGAGAACCGGCAAGGAAGAAGAATTTCCCGAGAGGCATAAGCCGGCAAATCCCCAGGATCCCTTTCGCGAACGAGGCGTGGTAGCCGTCAGGTTGACTCAGGATGGAAACACTCTTGTGACAGCCGGGGGCGACCAGGTTATTCGATTGTGGAACATTGCCGACCGGAAGAAGAGCCGCGAGTTTGCGTGGAGCAAGACTTGGATAGAGGTCATGGACGTCTCGCCCGATGGAACGGTGTTGGCTCTTGGCGGACGCGAGGGAGTCGTACGATTGTTGAATACGTCCACCGGCGCCGAGGCCTGTCCGCAACCTGGGCACCAACGCGGGGTCCTATCCGTGGCCGTTTCGACGGACAGTCGCATCGCCGCCACGACGGGTCTCGATCGGACCATCCGCATCTGGGACCTGGAAAAAGCGCGGGAGTCACGCGTCATCACCTGCGACGGTTACCTGAATGACTGCGCCCTGGCGCCGGGCTGGAAATCGATTCTGGCCGGCGTGAATCCCGAACGCGATCCCGATCGCGCGGCCTTGCACCTTTGGAACGTGACCAATGGAGAGGAAGTTCGCGCAGCGGCACTGACCGGGGCCAGGGCCGAATCCGTGCGGTTTGCCCCCGACGGACGGACCCTGGTCACTCTTTCTGGCGACACAGTGGCGATCCGGAACTGGCCGCAGGGTGAGCGGCTGCGCGAGATCATACTACCCAAGGGAGAAGTAGGCGGGTTCAGGACCTTGGGTTCGATTCTTGCCATCTCGCCTGACAGAGAGCTCCTGGTCACGATGGTGCGGTACGTCAACTTGTCGTTTGGCCAGGTTATTGACGCGGCGGGCGGATCGCTTGACCTGTGGGACACAAAGAGCGGGACGCACCTTCAGCGAATTGCGGGATCGGACGGCATCACGGAACGGGCCGCGTTCACCGTGACCGGCGAGCTCGTCATCACGAGCGATAGCCCGCTCTGGGGCGAGAGAAATCCGCAGCGGTTCCCTCGCGGCGTGCTTCACGTCCTCGACTACGGGATGGGGCGGCCGAGACGAATGCATCCGGTGCCCGCGTTGGTCACCGCCCTGGCCGTCTCGCCCGATGGCCGTACCGCTTATCTCGGCAGCCCAGAGGGGACAATTCGCGCCTGCGAGGTCGCAACCGGTGGCGTTCGCTATGGCGTGGCGGGCCACCACGGTCGGGTCACGGCCCTGGCGGTTGTAGCCAGTGGTCGGCGCCTCGTGTCAGCCAGCCGAGATGCGTCGGCACTGGTCTGGGACCTGTCGATTCCCCCTGCAATCGCTCCAGATCGCCTGGATCGGGCATGGAACGATCTTGCCGACGCCGATGCGTCCAGGGCATACAAGGCGATGGCCGACCTGGCAGCGGCTCCCGGACGATCGATCCGCCTCCTTGCCGAGCGCCTGCTGGCGGCCCGTCCAGTACCCGGCTCGGACCTGCCGTCACCGGCACGACTACGTGAAATTCGCGCCCTGGAATTGCTGGAGTCCTTCGGCAACGCCGAAGCGCACGAGCTGCTTGCGACCCTGGCCAAGGGCGACCCGGTGGCCCTCCGGACCCATGAGGCGGCCGCCAGCTTGCGGAGGGCCCGGGGAAACTGATCGGCAGACGAGTACGGAGTCGACGCTCAGCGTGTAACTGAGCAAGAATCAGTCGATCGGCGGTCCCCACCGCAGCACGCTCAACGAGAGGGGTGGGAATCGGTAATCGAATCTGGCCGATGCCGGTGTGAACGTCGATCGGCGCGGGACGATCCGTTCGGGCTCGGCGAAGCTGTTGGTGACGTCGGGCTCGCCGGCGTCTTTCGTGTCACCCAGCGTCCACACCTGAACCGGCGGAACCGGCCCTTGCCCGGCGGCGGCGAATGCGGAGAAGTCGAGCGGCCGCGAGATCGCCTCCGGACCGGCGTTCACCGCCATGAGGATGACGGCATCGCCCCGGGGGGAGAGCGTGGCGCTCATGTCAGGGCCGGCCGAGGCCGGCAGCGGGGAGTCGATCCGGAGTGGCCGATCGCCCGCAAGCGTCGAGTAGAGCTGCTGCGCATAGTAGGTCGGCGTCTTGTACAGCCGGTGATTGTCCGTCTGGATGATTCCGGAGCAGAAGCTGTTGATCAGATTGGAGCGGCACGCGATCGCGACCAGGTCGCAGTGCCGGTGAATCAGGTTGTGATACCGAGAACAGGCCAGGGCGTTTTCCAGGGTCCAGAGCCGCGCGCGGGTTGGCCCCCAGTCGCCGCCGGTCGTGTTCCATTCGGTCACCGCGACCTTGATCGGCCTTCCCTTGGCGTGGTCATCGAGCATGCGGCGCACGCCGGCCAGGTCGGATTCCTCGGCCGCCAGGTTGGCGCAATCGTAGTGGTGGGGGCAGACGTAGTCGAGCCAGGGACCGGCTCGCTGGAGTACGCCGGGGGTCGGGTACGATGAGAGGAGCTCGATCGAGGGGTCGGCCTGCTTCATGGCCTGACAGAACTCGGGCAATCGCTGTTCGTACTCCGGGCCGCTCCGCTCGTTGCCGACTTGCCAGAACCGGATTCGATAGGGTTCGGCGTGGCCGTTCTTGGCCCTCAAGGCACCCATCGGAGTGTCGACCCCGCCGTTGAAGTACTGGACCTGTAGGGCGGCGTCCTGGGGGTTGCGCCGGCTGACCCGGACGCACAGGAGCGGTTCGGCGCCGACCAAGGCGCAGAACTGGACAAACTCCTCCAGTCCCGGTCCGGTCGGCTGGAGCCCTCCCCAGGCGCGGAACGGCCTGCGCAGGTCCGGGTCGCCGATCGTGTCCCGCCACTCGAACTGTCCGAGGTTGGGGTCATCGAGCGCACTCCCGCCAAACCGAATGATCCCCGGCTTGAGCGCACGCACCGCCGCGACCACGTCCGCCCGCCAGCCGCCGACGGAGTTTTCGGGCATGAACGACGCATTATCCACCCAGAGCGTTCCCGGACCGCGAAACTCGATCGTCAACGTGGCATTCGCGTCCGTGTCCGAAGGAACAAGCCGGGCGTGATACTTCTTCCAGGCGTCTGACGTCTGGAGCTCGCACGAGGCGTAGACGGTCCCCTCGTGGTGCAGGCGCACTCGCACCGGCGCCTTCAGGCCGCTCTCCTTGAAGTAACAGGCGAAGTTGCAGGCCAGTCCGCGCCGCACGGCGATCCCGTCTTGCGCCACGGCCACAGTCGATGGAACGATTTCAGTGGCGGTGATCTTGAGGCAAGCGTCGCCGCTGATCCTGGTCGAGCGGTCGCGAACGTGCACTGCCCGGTTGGTCGCTCCACTGGGATACCAGGGCCGCTCGCGGAAATCGGTCTCCCGGATGTAGGCGTACTGGTAGGGTGTGAGACCCTCGAAGCTGCCGTCGAACAGCTTTTCCGCCCACATCGCCGGCACGAGGTTGCACAGGTACTCGACGAACTGCCCGTACTGAAACGGGTTGATCCGGCCCGGCCGGAGCGGCTCACGGGTAATGACCACCTGGGCGCGGCCGGGGTCGGCCTGTTCGACGGTCATGATGGCCCGCAGGCCGTCGGCGGACCCTGCATCCGCGCCGATTCCCAGCAGTACGAGCGAGAGTGGGATGAACGCATTCCAAAACCACGCTCTCATGACGACCCTCGATTCGATCGGGATGGGCAAGGCTGCTCTCATCCATTATGAGGTTAACGTCCGTTCGTTCCCTGGTCCACCTGCCCCCAAGTCTCGAGGCGATCAGACAGAGACGACACGGCCTCGGATGCGAGAGTCCGATGGCTTCGCATCGATGGAATGAAAGGACGACTTAAGGCGCCCTTCTCGTCGCATTGCCGGTTTTTCCTACGCACCCGGGCCCCACCCCTTCCCATGGCGTGGGAATCGCAGCAGAATACGGGAAGGATGCGTGCGGCGAGTCGCCATGGGTGATCGTGCGCGGTAAGGAACCCACCTCGATGCGCCGGGAACGATCGGGAGACCGGGAGGATCAAACGCGATGGCTCATGACCTGATCCCCGCCACCGTGATCGGAAGCTGGTCCTTTCCGGGCTGGTACGAGAAGTTCATTGCCGACGTGAAGGACCATCCCGAGTTGTTCGGGCAGGCGGATCGCGACGAGGCCGTCCGCGACGCCGTGCGCCTGGCGGTCGACGATCAGGTCCGCGCCGGGCTCGACAGGATCACCGACGGCGAGATGCAGCGCGTCGATTTCAACCTGGGCTTCTACGAGTATCTGCGAGGATTGGAGCCGATCCCCCGGAATCGGCGCTGGGGCGCTCCGGCCCACGATCAACGCGACCGTTATCGTGCGACAGCCCTCCTGTCTGCCCCCGATGGGCTGGGGACCGTAGCGGAATATCGCCGCCTCCGCGACTACACCGATGCCCCGCTCAAGGTCCCGGTGCCCGGTCCATTCACGCTGGCCGGCTGCATCGAAGGAGGATCGGTTTACGACGGCCGCGATGCCGTGACGGCCGCCATGATCCCCATCGTCAACGCCGAGCTCAGGTCGCTGGTCGCCGCGGGCGTCGACTTCATCCAGCTCGATGAGCCCAGCTTCGCGTGCCATCCGGCTGATCCCGAGTCGTTCCTGGACACGATCGCCCGCACAGTCAACGGCGTTCATGCTTACATCAGCATGCACATGTGTTTTGGCAACTTTCGCGCCCGGGCCGTGGGGAATCGCTCCTACAAACCACTGTTCCCTCATCTCGGCCGGGCCCGGGTCAACCAGCTCGCGCTCGAGTTCGCCAGCCGCGAGCTTGCGGAGGTCGAGCTGCTCGCGCAGTTGCCCGATACGATGGACGTCGCCGTGGGGCTGGTCGACGTCAAGAATACCTGGATCGAGCCCCCCGAGCTCGTGGCCCTCCGGCTGCGGACCGTGCTCACGTACGTCGACGCCGCCCGCGTTTCGGTGACGCCCGACTGCGGCTTCTCCCAGACCGCCCGTCACGTCGCGGTGGCCAAGGCGAAGGCGATGGTCGAGGGGGTTCACCTGGTTCGCAAAGAGATGACGACATGATCGAGCCCGTCCTCCAAGGCGCGAATCTGATCAAGGAGATCGAGCGAACGACACCGTCCGCCGGGTCGCTTTTCGTCTGGTGGTTAGGCCAGAGCGGCTTCTTGATCAAGTCGCGGCAGGGGCTGCTCGCCGTCGACCTCTATCTTTCGGAGCACCTCACCCGGAAATACGAGGCGACCGACCGGCCGCACATCCGCATGACCCGGTCCCCCATCCGGGGGAAAGACCTGCATTTCGTCGACTTGGTGCTCGCCAGCCACAAGCATTCGGACCACCTCGATCCGGAGACCTTGCCCGACCTGATGGCGGCCTCACCGGCGATTCTGGTGCTGCCGGAGGCGATCCGCGACCACGCACTGGCTCTGGGGCTGCCCGCCGGACGGATGGTGGGACTCGATGTCGGCGACAGCGTGGAACGCGCCGGGTTTCGGGTCCGCGCGGTGCCCGCGGCACACGAAGGGCTCGACACGGACGACCACGGGCGTCATCTTTACCTGGGGTACGTCGTCGAGTCGGATGGCCGGAGGCTTTATCACAGCGGCGACAGCCTGGCTTACGAGGACCTGGCCGATCAGCTCGGGCCCGATCCGTTCGACGCCCTGTTGCTGCCGATCAACGGCCGCGATCCGGCGCGCGGCGTGCCGGGCAACATGACGGCCGCCGAGGCGGTCGACCTGGCGGCCCGCGTTCACCCGCGGTTCGTCGTGCCGAATCATTACGACATGTTCACGTTCAATACGGTTTCCGTCGACGTGTTTCAAGCCGAGGCGCGGCGGCTGCCGCGTGGGGTCGAGCCTCGAATCCTGTTGTGCGGGGAGCGCTGGGAGATCACACCGTGAGTATCACGCTGGGCATCGACGTCGGTACGTCCGGGACCAAGACGCTGGCCATCGACGAGAAGGGGACGATCCTGGCGTCCGCGTCGGCCGAGTATCCTTGCGACCATCCCCGGCCGGGGTGGTCCGAGCAGGATCCGGACCTCTGGTGGGAGGCAACGAAGAAGACACTCCAGCAGGTCCTGGCCGCGGGTCGGTTCGCGTCGGCTGATGTGGCCGGCATCGGCTTGAGCGGCCAGATGCACGGCTCGGTCTTCCTGGACGCGGCGGGCCGGGTGATCCGCCCCGCCTTGCTCTGGAACGATCAGCGCACCGCGGCCGAATGCCGGGAGATCGAGCAGAAGGCCGGTGGTCGCGAAGCACTGATCCGCATGGTGGCCAATCCCGCGTTGACCGGTTTCACGGCCCCCAAGGTCCTGTGGGTCCGCGCGCATGAGCCGAGCAACTGGGAGCGAGTGCGGCAAGTCTTGCTGCCCAAGGACTATGTGCGCTACCGTCTGACCGGGACGTTCGCGACCGAGGTGAGCGACGCGTCGGGAACCCTCTTGCTCGACGTGGCGAACCGCCGCTGGAGCCGCGAGTTGCTGACCAAGCTTGATATCGACCCGGCGCTAGTCCCTCCGTGCCATGAGAGCCCGGAGGTTTCGGCGCGGTTGAGCGAGCTGGGGTCCAAGGCGACCGGCCTGCCGGTGGGCACGCCGGTGGTCGGCGGCGGCGGCGACCAGCCGGCCGGCGCGGTCGGCAACGGCATTGTCCGCCAAGGAGTCGTATCCGCCACGATGGGTACCTCGGGGGTCGTGTTCGCCCATACGGAGACGCTCGGTTTCGACCCCTTGGGCAGGCTTCAGCGCGGCTGCCACGCCGTGCCGGGTGCCTGGCACGTCATGGGGGTCGTCCTGTCGGCGGGGGGGAGCTTCCAGTGGTTCCGCAACGAGCTGGGCAAGGCCGAGGTGGCGGCGGCCAAACTGGCGGGCGAGGATCCTTACTTTCTGCTGACCGACGAGGCCGCGCTCGCCGGTCCGGGCGCCGAGGGGCTGTTCTTTCTTCCCTATCTGACGGGCGAGCGAACCCCCCACTTCGACCCCGACGCCAAGGGCGCCTGGATCGGATTGACGGTCCGCCACGGGCGCGCCCACCTGGTCCGGAGCGTGCTCGAGGGAGCGACATTCGCCATGCGCGACAGCCTGGAGCTGATCCGCGAGATGGGGGTGTCGATCGACCAGGTGCGCATCTCGGGCGGCGGCGCGCGGAATGCGCTCTGGAAGCAGATCCAGGCTGACATCTATGGGTGCGATGTGCACACGCTCAACTCGACCGAGGGACCGGCCTTCGGAGCCGCGCTCCTGGCCCAGGTCGGGACCGGCGGATTCGCCTCGGTACCCGAAGCGTGCGATGCCACGATCCGGGCCGCTGACTCCACGCAGGTCGATCAGCAAGTCAAGTCGTATTACGACCGCGCTTTCGCCGTGTATCGCCAGCTCTACCAGGACCTGCGCGCGTCGTTCAAGACGATCAGCAAGTTGGTGGCCGAGTCGTGAACCAATCCGGGGGCGTGTCAGTCCGGCGATCGAGACGCTCATGGAGCACGCGCTGGACGGAGCAATTAAGCCGCTCGATCCCAAGCAATCCCTGCGGCTGATAATCAAGTCGCTATCGGCCAAGCAGCGGCTTAGAAGACCGTCTTGACCGAGCCAGTACTGCGCCGGCGAAGTTGCGAGGCAGGTGGCAACGGAGCAGGAAACATCGCCAATTTATTCTCTTGGGGAAGGACGACCCTTTGCTCCGATTTCTGCATAGATCCCGTTGAGCCGCGCGCGGTCTTCGCGTTTCTTTACTCGACCGTCGATCAAGTTTGCGGGGAGCCAATACGGAGTCTTGTCTGCGTAGCTATCCCTATCGTCATCGACTATCCGCCCAACCTTTACGTAGCCGAGCTTCCGCTTCGTTTCGCTGAACTTCGTCGACAATTTCAGCACTTGGAGCAACCGCACTCCCTTTCCTTTTTTGGTTATTTCGATCTCAGAGAGAATAAGCATCGGTCGGGATTTTCCCTCGACTTCGAAGCGGTGTATATCTTGGTAAACAGGCATCTGCGTCACTCTGCGGGCGGTGTCCAGTTGCAGATCGTGAAAATAGACCACATCGCCCTCACCGAGGGGCTGTTCGCCATAAGCTCCACTCAAAATGGCTCCTCCTCCTCCTCCTCGACGTCATCAACCGGAGTGCCGTACATCACGTCGAGCAGACGCCGTGACTCGCGAATGTCGGCATCCAAGAAACCATCAGGCCAGTTCCGGATTCGTCCACGCTCGTCGATCTCGATGCGCTCCAACACCGAAGACGCGACCGGGCGCTCCCAATGCGGCTCGGATTTCGTTTCCATGCGAGTGAAGTAGAGACGCACAGCCTCCTGCTTCAGCTCCTCCTCCAACACGGCGCGCATCACTCTTCTCACCACGAGGTCGCTGTGGGTCTCGATGATCATGTACTTGCCGATTGCTGCTTGTCGGACGAAAAACTCGGCGATTTCCAGCTGCAGCGTGGGATGCAGGTGAACCTCGGGGTTTTCGACGCACAGAATCTCGTTGGCCCTCATCAGACCTGCCTGGACGATGATCGACGCGACCTGGTGGAATCCGGAGCTCATGTTGACTGGTGCCGCGGGTAAATGAGTAGCCATGAATGGAGGGCTCACGAGGCGACAGAGGTCGCGCGCGTACTCAGATGTCTCATCGGGCATCCACTCATCCCCGCCAGGCAACCCCGTAAGGAGCGTACCGGTTCTCTCGTATCGATTCGATTGCACCTCGTCTGGCGTGTACCCGAGGAGGTAACCGCAGGGCGGTACTTCTCCGATCCAATCATCTGCGAGGAATTCGCCTCGGTAGACCAGGCGCGTGTCCAGTAGTCGCTTTAGCCAGACGGAGTAATATGTCTCGAAGACGAGACCCGGGTGATCATGCAGCAAGCCGGGGAAAGCAGCTTCGATCAATTTCCGGTTCAACCACGTGATTTCGTCGTCGCTCAACGAAGAGAGGTTCTGGTCCAGAAACGCGATAGCGCTTTCAAGCGAAAGGCCGTTTCTTATCTCTAAAATAAGGTCTCGCCAAAAGTCGGTTTCGTGGTCCTCCGGCCAATAATTCGCGTCGAACAGATCGCGACGCTTCAGCGCGTCGTTCAGCACCTGGGCCGCTTGGAATTCAGCGTCTTTGCCCTTGGAGCGTTCAATTTTACCAATTGCCTGTCTCGATTGCTCGGTCGCTGACTCCCAGATTCGGCGCGCCGGTGAAGGTGTCGTGTTAACACTGGCGGCGAGCAATTCCTCGACGACGTCAATTCCTGCTCGAGAGAAGCTAAGGTTGATCGAACCCTGTCCCCGAGGTTCCGCCAGGCACAGCTTATTGTAGGCGAATCTTCTTGCTAGGGCTTGGGCGTACTCCCCCTCGCCGCCCACGTGTCGGCCTCCAATGATCTTCGAATCGCTGAACGCATTCTCCTCAACGTGCCCGCGACGTTGGATTGATCGGATGGCCCCAATCCAAAAAACGCTCCGCAGAGATCCCGCGGGAAGCTGGCGAATGCGCTTGATCGCCGCGAGACAGAACGCCTCCTGAATGTCGAACGAGTCCGCGCTGGACGGGGAACGGACGTTGATGGGTAAACCGTCGCCGTCGACGTCGAACTCCGCGACGACCAAATCGGTGAGGTCTTCAGCCTCGCATCCCGGCCAGAAGGCCCGCGTGCAGGTCGCGGTGTAACGACGAGTTGGTGAGGGGTGGCGTCGCTCAAATCGAATCGAATACTTGTTGTTGATGACCAACTCGACCATCCGATCGTGCACGCTCGATTCCTCATGGATTGCAGGAAGGTCTGTGGGGTCCGTTATGCGGACGCGAAACTCGGTGCCCTGGGGAATGTATCCATCGGACAGGAAAGAGTGTGGCAGGGAATCAGATGCCATGAGCGCGACCGGAGCATCCTCCTCCGCGTCAGACCGTCCCACTGCTTCCACGATTTCCCGGAGACGCAACTCCGCGCTGGACTTGATGTGCAGCCCGACGGTCCCTGGAGGGCCGAAATCTCGATCCGCCATCGCCGAGACCAAGAAACGGCTGTAGCCAATCAAAGGTCGCACGAGTGGATTGGTATAATCGTGCCAATCGTCTTCGCCGCAGCACACATCGCCCTCGAAGGAAAACGGAAGCGTACCACGCTCGAGTGAAGACTGGAGAATTCGCAACATCCTGAACCAGGTCGATTTACCGGAGCCGTTGGTTCCACAAAGGATCGTCAGCGGCCGGATCTCCAGCCTGGCGCCGTGAAGATAAGAACCCAGGCCGCGGAGCGTCATCGCCTCAAGGATAAGCGGATGTTCCCAAATCTCCATTGTCGGATCCCCCGGCGATGCGAACTTCGACTTCCCCTTCTTGCATCCCATAGAATAGCATAACGCCGCGATCGCCATTGGAACTCCGGGTCGGCAGTTCATTCTCGGAACAAGAAACGCTGGCCCATCCTCATTGCCGACTCAACCGGAGGCTGGACTCCTATTGCTGGTGCCTCAGAGACCTGTCTCGATTCCATGTCGATCGTAAGAAACTTCCCAATCTCCAAATCTTGAACCACAGAGCGGACGCGCTCCTCCTTCCACCCCTCTGTGAACCTGACCGCTGACAATGCGGCGGAACTCCGATCCATCTCGACCGTCAGCCACCGCCTCCCTAACTCCTCGGCCGCGCGGCCGGTCGTGTTCGACCCGGAGAAAAGATCCAGCACGACGTCATCGCGGTCGGTGAGGAACTTGATGAAGAATCCGGGGAGACCGGCTGGAAACCTGGCCGGGTGTCCCTCGCGGCCTAGCTTCTTGCAGGTGCGGAGGTAGTGGGAGTTGCTCTCGGTGTTGGGGATCTGGAGCAGATT